>NZ_JAOSHO010000583.1 GCF_025917275.1 Pseudomonas agronomica
ACGAGGCTGCGATCTTTCCCCAAACAGTTGAGTCCCAAGCGAAAGATCAAAAAATCGTCCGAACGCGGCCCGAGCCTTCGGCAGCTCCTACAGACCCAGGCGTATCAGGAAATCTCCCGCCGAAACGGAGGCAGCGCGTTAAGGATCGCCTTGCCGTAGCGCTGGGTCACCAGCCTGCGATCGAGCAAGGTGATGGTGCCGCGGTCTTCCTCGGTACGCAGTAGGCGACCGCAGGCCTGGACCAGCTTCAGCGAAGCGTCCGGCACGGAGATCTCCATGAATGGATTGCCGCCCCGGGCTTCGATCCATTCGGCCAGTGCGGCTTCCACCGGGTCGTCCGGGACCGAGAAAGGAATCTTGGCGATCACCACGTGCTCACAATAGGCGCCGGGCAAATCCACCCCTTCGGCAAAGCTTGCCAGGCCGAACAGTACGCTGGAGTCCCCGCCATCGACCCGCGCCTTGTGCTTGTTCAAGGTTTCCTGCTTCGACAGGTTGCCCTGGATGAACACTTGCTTGCGCCAATCACGGTCAAGCCCATCGAAGACGTCCTGCATCTGCTTGCGCGAGGAAAACAGCACCAAGGTGCCTCGCGATCCCTCCACCAACTCTGGCAGGTCGCGGATGATGGCGGCGGTATGGGCGGCGGCGTCCCGTGGATCGGCCTTGAGGTCCGGCACCCGCAACACACCGGCATCGGCATGGTGGAACGGGCTCGGGACCACGGCGGTCACGGCTTTTTTCGGCAGCCCGGCGCGCATGCGGAAGCGGTCGAAGGTGCCCAGGGCCGTCAGCGTAGCGGATGTCACCAGCGCGCCATAGGCCACGTTCCAGAGGTTGCGGCGCAGCATTTCCGCCGCGAGAATCGGGCTGGCATTGACCTCGATGTCGAACAGCGAACCGCTTTCGGCCAGGGTCAGCCAACGTGCCATCGGCGGGTTGTCTTCCGGGTCTTCGGTGGTGAAGGCCGTCCACAGCTCCCAGTTGCCCTGCGAGCGGGACAGCAGGCTGCCAAACAGTGGATACCACTCCTCGGCCTGGTTGCTGGCGATCCCGATATTGACCTCGCCGTCCATGCCTTCCTTGAGCAGGTCGGTCAGGCGGGTGAACAGGTCGGTCAACCGCGCAAAGCCTTTCTTGAGCTCGATGCCCATTTCACGCATGTGCTCGGGAATCACCCCGCCGACGAACCGATGCCGTGGCCGCTCGCGGCCCTCGACGTCTTCGCCGGGCTTGAAGTCCGCAACCTGCTCACACGCAGTGAACATGAACTGCTGGTTCGTCTTGATTTCCCGCGCCAGCTCCGGCACCTGCTCGATGAACTTGCCCAAGTCACCCGGCAATGGATGCTGGGCCAACAACTTGGTGAGGTTCTTGGCGGTGGTTTCCAGCCAATCGGCGGTGGAACGCAGGCGGGTGTAATGGGCGAAATGGCCGATGGCCTTGTCCGGCAGGTGATGGCCTTCGTCGAATACATAGATCGTGTCGCGCGGGTCCGGCAGGACCGCACCGCCGCCCAGGGCCAGGTCGGCCAGCACCATGTCGTGGTTGGTGACGATGACGTCGACCTTGCCCATGCCTTCGCGGGCCTTGTAGAAGGCGCATTGGCCGAAGTTCGGGCAATGACGGTTGGTACACTGGCTATGGTCGGTGGTCAGGCGGGACCAGTCGGCGTCTTCCAACGCCGTGGACCAGCTGTCGCGGTCGCCGTCCCACTTATTGCCGGCGAGCTTCTCGATCATGCTGGTGAACAGCTTCTGGCTGGCTTCGTCGACTTCGATCTTGAAGCCTTCTTCTTCGAACAATTGCGCCGTGGCAGTCTGCGCATGGCCTTCCTGGAGCAACATGTCGAGCTTGGACAAGCACATGTAGCGTCCGCGACCCTTGGCCAGGGCGAAGCTGAAGTTCAGCCCGCTGTTGCGCATCAGGTCGGGAAGGTCCTTGAAGACGATCTGTTCCTGCAGCGCGATGGTGGCCGTGGCGATGACCAGGCGCTTGCCGGCAGCCTTGGCGGTAGGAATGGCTGCCAGGCTGTAGGCCACGGTCTTGCCAGTACCGGTGCCGGCCTCCACCGCCACGACGGCCGGTTCGCCACTGCGCCGGCCTTCGTCGTCGGTGTCGATGTCACCCAGGACTTTTGCCACTTCGGCAATCATCAGGCGCTGGCCATATCGCGGCTTGAGGCTCTTGGCTTCGAGAAAACGCGAATAGGCGCCCTGGATCGTGGTTTTGAGTTCGGTGCTGATCATGAATGGTCGGGCGCAAAAAACGCTGGATAAATTTTCAGTGGTTCGGATCGGCGGCTATCATACCCCGCTAATGAATCCTGCGCAGAACGGAGTGACCCAATGACACCCTTTGCCCTTGTCTACACCCTGCATTTACTGGCGGCCCTGGTCTGGGTCGGCGGCATGTTTTTCGCCTGGATGGTCCTGCGTCCCGCCGCAATCACGGCGCTTGAAGGCCCTGCCCGGCTGAAATTGTGGGTAGAAGTGTTTCAGCGTTTTTTTGTCTGGGTCTGGATCGCCGTGGTGTTGCTGCCGATCAGCGGCGTGGGCGTTATCCACATGCGCTTCGCCGGTTTCGAAACCGCGCCACGTTATGTCCAGGTGATGATGGGCTTGTACGTGGTGATGACGGCGCTGTTCATTCGTATCCAGGGCTTGCAACTGCCCGCCTTGCGTAACGCGGTGACGGCGCAGGACTGGCCAACGGGTGCGGCGGTACTGGGGAAAATCCGGCGATTGGTGGGGATCAATCTGTTGATCGGCTTGCTGGTGGTGGCGATTGGCGCGGCGCGACCGATGTTCTGAGAATTACATATAACCGTGTGGGAGCGAGCTTGCTCGCGAT
>NZ_JAOSHO010000584.1 GCF_025917275.1 Pseudomonas agronomica
TGTGGGAGCGAGCTTGCTCGCGATAGCGGTGGTTCGGCTTGAAAATAGGTGGAAGGTGGCCGGAAGGTGCTTGCCTTTGCAGGTGCAGTTGGAAAAAACTGACACTTTTCCAGGCTGTGTCGAATGCTTATGACGCCTCAATTACCTACTGAAATCAATTCGCAGGTTTCCCGAGCGCTCGAGGTGCTGAAGCGTCATCTTGGCCCGGAACTGCGCGCCGTCCTCTTGTTTGGCTCAGCGGTGGACGGTGGCCTCAAGCCCAACAGCGACATCGATCTGCTGGTGTTCGTCGACCTGCAATTGCCTGACTCCGTGAGTCGTGGGCTGATGAAGGATCTGCTGAGCGTCTCGGCTTCGCCGCCGACCGATTCGCTCCGGCCGTTGGAAGTGACGGTGGTCGCCCTGGAGGCGATCGTCCCGTGGCGATATCCACCGGTGCGCGAGTTGCAGTTCGGGGAGTGGTTGCGCGAGGACTTGCAGATTGGGCACTTCGAGCTCGCCATGGAGGACCATGACCTGGTCATCTTGTTGACCAAGGCCAGGCAGCACAGCGTTTGCCTGTTCGGCGCCCCGATTGATCAAATGCTCAGCCCGGTGCCGGAGGCTGACCTGACACGGGCGCTGTACGACACCACCACACAATGGAACGAAGACGCCGATTGGCAGGATGAACAGTGCAACGTGGTGCTGGCATTGGCGCGCATCTGGCTGACCCTCGAGACAGGCGACATCGCGCCCAAGGACGAGGCGGCGGCATGGCTGCTGGACCGTTTGCCCCAGGCCCATCGATCCGTGCTGGATACGGCCCGTGGCGTCTATCTTGGGCGGTCGACTGATGATCTCGCTGACAAACCTGGACAGGTCAGGGCGTTCGTGGCGCATGCGCGACAGGAGATCGACCGGCTCTATGCCCGGCTCCGTGCCGACGTTAAGCCGTCCCGGTTCTGATTGATGAAGTCCACGAATGCCCGTAGCGGCGAGGGCAGGTAGCGGCGCCCGGGGTAGTAGAGAAACGGTCCGGTAAAGCGCTGCCACCACGGTTCAAGTACCGGCTCGAGTACGCCGCTGTCCAGGTACGGCCGCAGCCAATCCTCGAACAAATGGACGACACCCAGGCCGTCGATGGCCGCTTGTACCGCCAGGTCCATGGCGCCGCCGATGCGCACGATCAACGGGCCGTTCGGCTCGACGCTGATGGTTTCCCCGTCACGTTCATACTCCCAGAGCGGCATGGCGCCGCTGGGAAATTTGCCGGCCAGGCAGGCGTGCTGAAGCAGGTCGCGCGGGTGCTCGGGTCGGCCCCGGGCGTCGAGGTACGCCGGCGAGGCGGCGGTGGCGAAGCGCTGCAAGCGCGGGCCGATGGGAATGGCGATCATGTCCTGCTCAAGGCGTTCGTCGTAGCGAATGCCGGCGTCACACCCGGCCGCGAGCATGTCGACGAAGCTTTCTTCCGTCACCACTTCAAGTCGGATGTCGGGGTAGCTTTTCAGGAACGGCGCGATGATCGCGGGCAGCACCAGCCGGGCGGCGCTGACCGGCACGTTCAGCCTGAGGGTGCCGGAGGGGCGGTCGCGAAAATCGTTGACCACGTCCAGGGCCGATTCCACTTCGCCCAAGGCCGGCACGATGCGTTCCATCAACCGTGCGCCGGCCTCGGTCGGCACCACGCTGCGGGTGGTGCGGTTGAGCAGGCGCACGCCGAGGCGGCTTTCGATGCGGCGTACAGCATCGCTGAGGCTGGACGCGGATTTGCCGCTGAGCCGCGCGCCTTCACGAAACCCACCCGCATTGACCACCGCCACAAAGGACAGCAAGTCCTGGATATCCGTCGCCATTGTTCTCTCCGCCGTACAACCCGTTCGGATTGCACCTGATTATCAGTGGAGTGGTCAACGCCTATAGTCGGCCCAGGCACATTTAATCCAAGGGGTACGAGATGAGCAGGGCAGACACAGCAGGGGCTTTTCAACTGGGCGAGCGGACGGTCAAGCGTATGGGCTATGGCGCGATGCAACTGGCGGGGCCCCAGGTGTTCGGGCCACCGAAGGATCCGGCAGCGGCCATCGCCGTGCTGCGCGAAGCGGTGGCGGCGGGCGTCAACCATATCGACACCGCCGACTTCTACGGGCCCCATGTCACCAATCGGTTGATTCGTGAAGCGTTGCACCCTTACGCCGAGGATCTGGTCATCGTGACCAAGGTTGGCGCCGTGCGCGGTGCCGATGCGTCGTGGAACCCGGCCCACAGCCCGGCCGAGCTGACTCGCGCAGTCCACGACAACTTGCGCAACCTCGGCCTGGATGCCTTGGACGTGGTCAACTTGCGCGCCTGGGGCAATCTGCATGCACCCGCCGATGACGACATCGAAGAACAGTTCTCGACGCTGGCCGAGTTGCAGCGTCAGGGCCTGATCCGGCATCTGGGCCTGAGCAACGTCACGGCGTCCCAGGTCAAGCAGGCCCAGGGCATCGCGAAGGTGGTGTGCGTGCAGAATCACTACAACCTGACCCATCGTGACGACGGACAACTGATTGCCGAGCTGGGCAAGCAAGGCATCGCCTACGTGCCGTTTTTCCCATTGGGCGGGTTTACGCCGCTGCAGTCGCAAACCCTGTCGAGCGTAGCGGCGCGCCTGGGGGCGTCACCGCTGTGCGTCGCGTTGGCGTGGCTGCTGCAACGTGCGCCGAATATGCTGCTGATTCCCGGCACCTCGTCGGTGGCGCACCTGCGGGAAAACCTCTCGGCGAGCGAACTGAAGATCCCGGCGCAGATGCTGGCTGAGTTGGATGGGTTGGTTGACTGAAGACGCGCGCCGGCAATCATTGCGCGCGGGTAAATGGCTGACAC
>NZ_JAOSHO010000585.1 GCF_025917275.1 Pseudomonas agronomica
CGGGAGCAAGCTCCCTCGCCACAACAGCGTTCTCGCCGGATTTTAGTGAGCCGTCAGCTCAATCACGCAGCATTGACCGTGGGTGGAGACATCCACCAGCGCAGTGTTACCGCTCAGCTGCAGACAATCGTAAAGCCCCAGGTCAACGGCGGACTCGCCGATCTTTATCGCCAACCCCGGAGCCGCACTGAACACCAGCACCGTACCCGCCTCGCTGAAAAACCGCTGCTGGCCGCCCAACCACTGTAACCGCGCACGGTAACGCTGCGGCGCGTAGATCAGATTGAAGTCGCGAATCGGCCCGCCCAGCAGGGTGCAATGCACATGACTCTCACCGCTGAACGCAAAAGGGTCCAGCGGATGCAATGGCCGCGTGGCCTGGCCATCGACATTGAGCGTCATGCCGTCACCCTGCAAGACACTGATGACCCGCTCGTAACCGGCGAAGGTGGAAAAACCACCCGACTCACCAATATCGGCAATCGACAGGCGCCAGCCGAAACCTTCGAGGCCGGCACCGGCATCGCGGGTGATTTCTTCCGTGCTGCCACCGCCATTCTTCCACGGCATGCGCGGGTAATCCGCAGCGCGTAAAACCTTCAACTGGCTCATTTATGAAAACGCCCTTCCAGACTGTGACGGGAGCCCGGGTGAATCAGGCGTGCGGCGGTCACCGGCTGGCGCCCGGACCAGGTGCGGCGGCGGATCAACAGGCACGGCTCGCCTCGCTCGATCTGCAGCAGCTTGCATTCGCTGGGCTCGGCCAGGATTGCCTCGACCACATGCTCGCCTTCGGTCAGCGGCGCGACCTGATTCAGATAGGCGTAGGGTGTCTGGAGGGTAAAGTCTTGCTTGAGGTAATCGGGTGCGACCAGCGCGTTGACGAAACGGTCCTCGATCTGCACGGGGATGTCGTTCTCGAAGTGCACGATCAGCGAATGAAACACCTTCTGGCCTTCGCGCATGTCCAGGGCCAACGCGCGCTCGGAACCGGCGGCCTCTTCCTCGAGGGTGACAACCTTGCAGGTATGGCGATGACCACGGGAGGCGATTTCGTCGGCGATATTGTGCACTTCGAACAGCGCGGACTGGCTCTTCGGTTCGGCCACGAACGTACCGACACCCTGCATGCGCACCAACAGGCCATCGGCGGTCATTTCCCGCAAGGCCCGGTTGATGGTCATGCGGCTGAAGCCCAACTGGCTGACCAATTCGCTTTCCGATGGCACACGGTAATGGGGCGGCCAGTTTCCACTGTCGATCTGCTGGGTGATCATCTGTTTGACGCGGGCGTACAAGGGCGCCGGACTGTCACCCATGTTTGCGGCCAGCGGCGGTTTGGCAGGCGGAGTCGGCACGGCGTATTCCTGTTCTGCGAATATTGATGACTAGCTTGCCGGAGTTTACCGGGCACGCAAACGTCTGTATATGTATATACAAATTACACGCAACGAGGTTCAACCGATGTCCGCCTTCTTTGCCGAGCGTGCGCTGCTGCCTAATGGATGGGCCAACGATGTACGTCTTGAGGTCAACGCCGAAGGCGTCTTGACCCGTATCCAGGCCGATTCCCACGCTGACGGTGCCGAACGGCTGAGCGGTCCGCTGTTGCCGGGCATGCCGAACCTGCATTCCCATGCGTTCCAGCGGGCCATGGCCGGCCTGGCGGAAGTGGCGGGCAATCCCAATGACAGTTTCTGGACCTGGCGCGACCTGATGTATCGCCTCGTCGGAAAGATCAGCCCCGACCAGCTTGGCATCATCGCCCGGCAGCTTTACATCGAAATGCTCAAGGCCGGCTATACCTCGGTTGCCGAATTCCATTACGTACACCATGACACCGACGGCACGCCTTACGCCGACCCGGCCGAACTGGCCCTGCGTATCAGTCAGGCCGCCAGTGCCGCGGGCATTGGCTTGACCTTGCTGCCGGTGCTTTACAGCCATTCCGGTTTCGGCGGCCAGGCGCCCAATGACGGGCAACGCCGGTTCATCAACAGTACCGAAAACTACCTGAAGCTCCAGTCACGCTTGCAGCCGATCCTGGCCGGGCAACCGTCCCAGGCGCTGGGCTTGTGCTTCCACTCGCTGCGCGCCGTGACACCCGGGCAGATCCACGACGTGCTGGCCGCCAGCGACCGTGATTGCCCGGTGCACATCCACATCGCCGAACAGCAAAAGGAAGTCGACGACTGCCTGAGCTGGAGCGGCGTGCGGCCACTGCAATGGCTGTACGAAAATGCCGAGGTGGGTCAACGCTGGTGCCTGGTCCATGCCACCCACGCCAATCCGCAGGAAGTCAGCCTGATGGCCAAGAGCCGGGCGATTGCCGGTCTGTGCCTGACCACCGAAGCCAACCTGGGCGACGGGATTTTTCCCGCCGTGGACTTCCTCGCCCAAGGTGGGCGAATGGGCATCGGTTCCGACAGTCATGTGTCGCTGAGCGTCGTCGAAGAATTGCGCTGGCTGGAATACGGCCAGCGGCTGCGGGACCAGCGCCGCAACCGGCTGTACCGAGCAGACCAGCCGATGGTGGGACGTACCCTGTATGACGCAGCGTTGGAAGGTGGCGCCCAGGCGTTGGGCCAACCCATCGGCGCGCTGGAAGTCGGCAAGCGCGCCGACTGGCTGGTACTCGATGGAAACGATCCGTACCTGGCCACGGCCAATGGCGACGGCATCCTGAACCGTTGGCTGTTTGCCGGCGGCGATCGCCAGGTGCGCGATGTGATGGTTGCCGGCAAGTGGCAAGTGCGCGACGGACACCATGCCGGCGAGGAAGAAAGCGCCCGGGCGTTTACCCGGGTACTGCGAGAACTGCTGGGCTGACGACAATTCAA
>NZ_JAOSHO010000586.1 GCF_025917275.1 Pseudomonas agronomica
CACGGGCAGGACGGCATTCTCGATGACGATGGCTACGTGCAGAACGACGTCACCGTCGATGCGCTGGTCAGGCAAGCGCTGTCCCACGCCGAGGCCGGTGCCCAGGTGGTGGCGCCGTCCGACATGATGGACGGTCGTATCCAGGCAATCCGCGAAGCGCTGGAAGTGGCGGGGCATGTCAATGTGCGCATCATGGCCTACTCGGCCAAGTACGCCAGCGCCTACTACGGTCCTTTCCGCGATGCCGTCGGCTCGGCCCTGAACCTGGGCAAGGCCAACAAGGCCTCCTATCAGATGGACCCGGCCAACAGCCATGAAGCCCTGCACGAAGTGGCCGCCGACTTGTCAGAAGGGGCAGACATGGTCATGGTCAAGCCGGGGATGCCTTATCTGGACATTCTTTATCGGGTCAAGGATGAGTTCAAAGTGCCGACCTTTGTTTATCAGGTCAGCGGCGAATACGCGATGCACATGGCCGCCATACAGAACGGCTGGCTGAACGAAGGGGTAATTCTCGAGTCCCTGACCGCTTTCAAACGCGCGGGCGCTGATGGCATCCTGACTTACTTTGCCGTGCGCGCCGCCCAATTGCTTCGAGAGCAGAAATAGCCTCCCAGGAACTTGCGATGAATACCGAAGGACTCACAGAAGTTGCCGTAAAAGACGCTCAGCCCGTGGTCGAGCAGGTCGCCGAAACGCCGCCAGAGCTGGAGCCGGCTCCACCGGCCGTGCCTGAGGCGGCCCCAGCGCCAGCGATTGCGATCCCCAACCTGGATGACAGCAGCCTGTACATCCACCGCGAGCTGTCGCAACTGCAATTCAACATCCGCGTGCTGGAGCAGGCGCTGGACGAGTCCTATCCGCTGCTGGAGCGGCTGAAATTCCTGCTGATTTTCTCCAGCAACCTGGACGAGTTCTTCGAAATTCGCGTCGCCGGCCTGAAAAAGCAGATCACCTTCGCCCGCGAGCAGGCCGGTGCCGACGGCTTGCAACCGCACCAGGCGCTGGCGCGCATCAGCGAGCTGGTCCACGGCCATGTGGATCGCCAATACGCGATTCTCAACGACATCCTGTTGCCTGAGCTGGAAAAGCACCAGGTCCGCTTTATCCGTCGCCGCTACTGGACCACCAAGCTCAAGACCTGGGTGCGCCGTTATTTCCGCGACGAAATCGCGCCGATCATCACCCCGATCGGCCTCGACCCGACACACCCGTTCCCGTTGCTGGTGAACAAGAGCCTGAACTTCATCGTCGAACTGGAAGGCATCGACGCCTTCGGCCGCGATTCCGGCCTGGCGATCATTCCGGCGCCACGCCTGTTGCCGCGGATCATCCGCGTGCCGGAAGACGTCGGCGGCCCGGGGGACAACTACGTGTTCCTGTCGTCGATGATCCACGCCCACGCCGATGACCTGTTCCAGGGCATGAAAGTGAAGGGCTGCTACCAGTTCCGCCTGACCCGAAACGCTGACCTGTCGGTGGACACCGAGGACGTCGAAGACCTGGCCCGCGCCTTGCGCGGCGAGCTGTTCTCCCGTCGCTATGGCGATGCGGTACGCCTGGAAGTGGCCGATACGTGCCCGAAACACCTGTCCGACTACCTGCTCAAGCAATTCAACCTGCATGAGACCGAGTTGTACCAGGTCAATGGCCCGGTGAACCTGACGCGTCTGTTCAGCATCACCGGCCTGGACAGCCATCCGGAGCTGCAATACACGCCGTTCACCCCGCAGATCCCGAAATTGCTGCAGAACAGCGAGAACATTTTCAGCGTGGTCAGCAAGCAGGACATCTTGCTGCTGCACCCCTTCGAGTCGTTCACGCCGGTGGTCGACTTGCTGCGCCAGGCTGCCAAGGATCCCCACGTATTGGCGGTGCGCCAGACGCTTTACCGCAGTGGTGCCAACTCGGAAATCGTCGATGCGCTGGTGGACGCGGCGCGAAACGGCAAGGAAGTCACGGCGGTGATCGAGCTGCGCGCACGCTTTGATGAAGAATCCAACCTGCAATTGGCCAGCCGCCTGCAAGCGGCCGGCGCGGTGGTGATCTACGGCGTGGTCGGCTTCAAGACCCACGCCAAGATGATGCTGATCCTGCGCCGTGAAGCCGGGGAGATCGTGCGTTACGCCCACTTGGGCACCGGCAACTATCACGCCGCCAACGCCCGTCTCTACACCGACTACAGCCTGCTCACTTCCGACGACGCCCTGTGTGAAGACGTCGGCAAGTTGTTCAGCCAGTTGATCGGCATGGGCAAGACGTTGCGCATGAAGAAGCTGTTGCATGCGCCGTTCACCCTGAAAAAGGGCATGCTCGACATGATCACCCGGGAGACGCAATTCGCCCTGGACGGCAAGCCGGCGCACATCATCGCCAAGTTCAACTCGCTGACCGATCCGAAGATCATCCGTGCGTTGTACAAGGCCAGCCAGTCGGGCGTGCGCATCGACTTGGTGGTGCGTGGCATGTGCTGCCTGCGACCGGGCATCCCCGGGGTGTCTCACAACATCCATGTGCGCTCGATCATCGGGCGTTTCCTGGAGCACACGCGGGTGTTCTACTTCCTCAACGGTGGCGAGGAGCAGATGTTCCTGTCCAGCGCCGACTGGATGGAGCGCAACCTCGACAAGCGCGTCGAGACCTGCTTCCCGGTGGAAGGCAAGAAGCTGATCCTGCGGGTCAAGAAAGAGCTCGAAAGCTACCTCACCGACAACACCCACAGCTGGAGCCTGCAGTCGGATGGCCGCTACATCCGCAACACCCCGACCGGCAACCAGAACCCGCGCAGCGCCCAGGCGACCTTGCTGGAGCGCTTGAGCAACCCGGTGTTGGCGGTT
>NZ_JAOSHO010000587.1 GCF_025917275.1 Pseudomonas agronomica
GATCTTTTGATCTTGTTCTTTCGCTCTCGACTCAATTGGCATTGGAAAGATCGCAGCCTCGTTGCACTCGACAGCTCCTACAGCGCAACCCAGCGAGAGCAATATCACTCGCTGGTGAGTAGATATTGACCGGGCTGCGCCCATGCGACTCGCAAGTACGGGCCGCTGGAGAATCCAACGTGTTATCCATGGTTCGAACACGAATCGAGTCACCGTCGGCGCTTTCCACGTAGCCCTTCAGCGCAGCATTAATCACTCAGAGATTAGCCGGCACAAAATCAGGGCCGCCCAGCTTGTCCCGGACGACCAGGGCTGTGCGCATCAGTGGCCCCCACAGGCCGTTCTGGCTGTTCCAGCTGGCACCGGCCCAACGCGTATCCTGGACCAACTCAGCCTTGTTGAGCTCAAGCTGCCGCTGAAGGGCCAGCGCCACCGCGCCCATATCAATCTCGAACAGGTCGGCGTAAAGCCCCCCGGGTTGTGCCTGCTTTTTGCTCAGGCAAAACCGGTAGTACCAGACCCACACCGCAGCGACATAAATCGCCCGATTGCGGTCAGGGTAGGTCGCGAGGATCTTGAGCAAAGCCGCCACGAAGCGTCCGGGAAACTGAATGTCGTGAGTCTGTTGCCAGTAACGCAGCACCAGTTGATCGAATGCCGCGACGACGTTCTGCGGCTCTGCATTGTCATTCTTGGCTTCTTGAAAATAGAACGGCTCGCCGACGAGGAATTTATCCAACTCGTCATTGGCCAGGGCCAGCAGTAATACGTTGTCCAAATTGGCACTCATTGGATTCTCACCACATCCGGGTTCGAGAGCAGGAAATTGATATCGTTATTGTGCGGGATGCCCACGTTGTCCATGACCGCTTCGCGCATACCGCCAGGATGGGTCAGGCCGCCAGGACGCCATAGCGGGTTCGCCCCATATTCGTTGCCGGTTGGCATGACCACCTTGGGGCTGCTCAAGTCCATCATGTAGATCTCCTTGCCGGCCAGGCTGCCCGGGTCATAGCCCAAGGCAGACTCTAGCAGCGAAACGTCGCCGGTCTTGTTGAATTCAGCCACCACACCATGCAGATCTGACTTTGCCATGACGTATTTGTTAGGGCTAAAGGTCTGGTACATGGGGTTGGCAATGTCATCCGGCGTGAATAGAAAAGCACCGCCTTCATCCTGGAAGACCTTGAGGTGCTCGGCGATATAGGAATCCTCAAGGTAATCGGCAGCACTCTTCGGCCGGCTGAACTTGGGCATCGAAGCGATATCGTCCGACGTGTAGCCTGGCTTGAAGCGCACAGTGGGCGTCTTGGGCCCGGCACCGATCTTCGCCATTTTCGGGCCCAGGCCCAACAGCGCCATTCCCGCCACGCCCTGTAGCAAGTCACGGTACCCCGGCCCCAAGCGATCCCCCAGATCCCCCAGCAACGCCATGCCAGCCATCATCGTACCGCCGATCACCACAAAACCGACTAAAGCGGCCACGCCGGCCATGGCCGCGAGAATCGCCGCGCCCCCCATGGCCAACATCCCCAATGCTTCCAACCCGGTATGCATCCACCCTTCAAGATCCAGCACAAACGCCACCGACACCGTCGGCCCGCCAATAAAGGTGTTCGGGCTGCCGGTCTTGATGTGGGCACCGCAGACCATTTTGCTGTGCAGGCGCGCCGCCGGCTTGCCGTTGATGAACACCGTGGCGCTGCCTTCGGCAATCAGCACCGGAAAGGGCCAGATCGGATGGTTCATCGGCAGCCCGGTGCAGGATGACGCGATGTCTTCGCCCGCCCGCATGGCATTGCGGTCGTTGATGTAGACGTTGAAGCTGCCCATGATCAACGCCCCCGTCGTGGGCTCGGGCAGGTTGAAGATGGTGGAGAGCCCCTTGACGATCTGGAACATCGACAAGCCGCCGGCCGCAATCGAGCCCGCCATGATCGCCAGGGCCACGCCGCCCGTGGCGACAGTCGCGGCAACGACCGCGGCGCCGATCAGGGCACCGGCCACGGCTCCGGCGACCATCGCGGCCAACCCGAACCCGTGGGCTATTTCATCTCCCAGACGTGCTGCTGCCTGTGCATCCATTGCGCGCAACTACCTTACTGATGGGTCTGCCTGCTCAGTGGGACGTGTCGATGCTCAAGCAGTCGGAGGCTGTGGCTTGAACGAATGCATCGCGAGCTTCCAGGCCGGCTCGTGATAGGGGAAGTCGTTCGGGGTCGTGGTCAAGGTGGTGATCAGCACCGCCGGCTTACGCTCGATGAACACCTGGCGCAGCATCAGGTCGCGCCCTTCCCGTTGCCAGGTGTAATCGAGCAACGTGGTCGTGAGTCCCTGCAGCACCGTGTCCCAGCGCTGGACCAGCTTGAAGCCCGGCAATTGCTGCTCCGCGCTCTTGAGCTGGCGATCCACGTACTCGGCAAAGGGCGCGTCGCCCTGGCTGGCGTCGCGACTGATCACAAAACTGGCTTCTTTGGCAGGACCGACCGCCGGCAGCTTGAAAATATTGATGCTCTGGTCTTGCCAGGCGTCGGGGATGTCGAGATCGGCTTCTTGAATGCGGTAGGAAGTCACAGTAATCGCTTTCCATGGACGTGAGGTGACGCGCGAAGGAGCAGATATTCAAGTAATGGCTGGCAACAATCAAGAACCGGGTTCCTCTGCCCCGCGTAACGAACTACATTATGCGATCGGCGTCACTACTCCAGTGATTGCCTGCCTGTGCACGGGCTGTCGAAGGGCGCGATCGCTTGATCTTCAACCTCCAAAGCCGGCAATCTTGCGCAGCGTCTGAAGGACTGCGGCAGCGATAAAGGACGACCCATGCTATTGAAT
>NZ_JAOSHO010000588.1 GCF_025917275.1 Pseudomonas agronomica
AGCGCCATCCGCTGGGCAGCCAGGCCTTCATTCCGCTGCTCGGCAACCCCTTTCTGATCGTGGTCGCGCCACTTGGCGATGCACCTGTATCAGGCTTGGTCCGCGCCTTCGTCACCAACGGCAGGCAGGGCATCAATTACCATCGCGGCGTCTGGCACCACCCGGTGCTGACGATCGAAAAGCGGGATGACTTCCTGGTGGTTGATCGCAGTGGCACAGGCAATAACTGCGATGAGCATTTTTTCCAAGAGGATGAGTTTCTGATCCTCGCCCCCCACCAATAAGAGAAGGTCCGATCACGCGAAAACAAGCGTGACGGGCGAGAGGTAAAGACTGTGGAAGCACATTTGCTGGAATGGCTGAACCTGAGCATCCGCTGGGTTCACATGATCACTGGCGTGGCCTGGATCGGCGCGTCGTTCTACTTCGTCTGGCTGGAAAACAACCTCAATCGCGTCAACCCCAGGAGCGGCCTGGCCGGCGACCTCTGGGCCATCCACGGTGGCGGTATCTACCACCTGGAAAAATACAAACTCGCGCCACCGTCCATGCCGGACAACCTGCACTGGTTCAAGTGGGAAGCCTACTTCACCTGGATGTCGGGCATCGCGCTGTTGTGCGTAGTGTTCTACTGGAACCCGACCGTCTACCTGCTGGCCCCCGGCAGCAGCCTGAGCGGCCTTGAAGGCGTGGCCCTGGGCATCGGCTCGCTGTTCGTCGGCTGGTTCGTCTATTCGTTCCTCTGCGACTCGGCCCTGGGCAAGCGCCCGGCCCTGCTCGGCCTGATCCTCTTCGTGCTGTTGATCGCCGCAGCCTATGGGTTCAGCAAAGTATTCAGCGGTCGCGGTGCCTACCTGCACGTCGGCGCCGTCATCGGCACGATCATGGTCGGCAACGTGTTCCGCATCATCATGCCGGCCCAGCGCGCGCTGGTGGCAGCCATCGCCGAAAACCGTACACCCGACCCGGCGTTGCCGGCCAAGGGCCTGTTGCGTTCACGCCACAACAACTATTTCACCCTGCCGGTGCTGTTCATCATGATCAGCAACCATTTCCCAAGCACCTACGGCAGCCAATACAACTGGCTGATCCTGGCGGGTATCGCCGTGGCGGCGGTGTTGGTGCGGCATTACTTCAACACGCGCCATGACAGCAATCGGTTTGCCTGGACGCTGCCGGTCGGCGCCTTGGCGATGATCTGCCTGGCCTACGTCACCGGTCCAAAACCGATGTCCACCGCACCGGAAGTCGCCAAGGCACCGGCCACCATCGAGTACCAGCCCCTGCCGGAGACTGCGGTAGGCGGCGGTGCCAAACCGGCGGCACCGGCGCAGGCATCCACGCCAGCCCAGGCGTCCAATGCCCAGGGCCCGTCATTCGAAAAAGTCCACAGCGTGATCCAGGAACGCTGCTCGGTCTGCCACTCGGCCAAGCCCACCAGCCCCCTGTTCAGCGCCGCGCCGGGCGGAGTGATGTTCGATACACCGCAGCAGATCCAGCAACAAGCCGCGCGTATCCAGGCCCAGGCCGTGACCAACCAGATCATGCCGTTGGGCAACATCACGCAGATGACCCAGCAGGAACGCGACCTGATCGGTGCCTGGATCGCCCAGGGAGCGCGGACTAACTAGTCCACCTCGGTAAGCCTCGTTCCACACGCAATACCGCAGACAGGCCGACCGGTACACCACCGGTCGCCCGTCAGCGGCCGCCTGCGCCTCAACAATAACAACAAGAGGAAAGCACCCCATGCACTCGTTCCACCCTCACGCCCCGCATTCGTCGCCCATGCGCTGTCGCAGCGCACTTGAGCCCCTCCATGCAAGCCCGTATCCTGCGCCGCCGTTTGAATCCGGACGTCTCCAAATAACAATCGGATCCTGACCGACGCCGCTGTTTTTCAGCTCTTGTCACAAACAAAAAGCTGACCGAACGGATGTTTATCCGTAGAAAAAGCGCCACACCAGAGCGCTGACCTGAAAAAGCGATACCACTTACCTTTGGGAGCAAACCGAATGAAACGCACGTGCACCAACCTGATCGTTGCGGGATCCTTGTTGGCAGGGGGACAGGCCGTGGCAGGCGACCTGCTCCAATGGCAGAACAACAGCCTGAGCTACCTCTACGGCAAGGATTTCCAGATCAACCCGCGCATCCAGCAGACCGTGACCTTCGAACACGCCGACGCCTGGAAATACGGGGACAATTTTTTCTTCCTCGACCGGATTTTCTATAACGGCCAGGACGACAGCCAGTCCGGCCCGAATACCTATTACGGCGAGTTCAGCCCGCGCCTGTCGTTCGGCAAGATCTTCGATCAAAAGCTGGAAATGGGTCCGATCAAGGACGTGCTGCTGGCGATGACCTATGAGTTTGGCGAAGGCGACAACGAGTCGTACCTGATCGGTCCGGGCTTCGACCTGGCAATTCCCGGTTTCGATTATTTCCAGCTGAACTTCTACAACCGCCAGACCGAAGGGGCGCGCGCTGGCGACAACGTCTGGCAGATCACCCCAGCCTGGGCCTACACGGTGCCGGTGGGATCCTCCGACATCCTGATCGATGGTTTCATCGACTGGGTCGTGGACAACGACACGAACTCAAAGGGCACCTACCACGCCAACCTGCACATCGTCCCGCAGATCAAATATGACCTGGGCAAGGCCTTGAAGCTGGGTGCCAAGCAACTTTATGTCGGCGTGGAATACGACTACTGGAAGAACAAATACGCGATCGAAGACAGCGATGGGTTCAAGACCAACCAGAGCAATACCAGCTTCTTGCTGAAGTACCATTTCTGACCCCGGGTTCCAAATCCGCAGCAATACCCT
>NZ_JAOSHO010000589.1 GCF_025917275.1 Pseudomonas agronomica
CGTGTGTTTGCTGGATTGGTTTGAACAAAAGGCCCGTTTCCGTGAATGTTTTTTATCGAGCGCTGACTCATCCACTCGCGAGCCTCCTCGCGCTGGCCGGATGCGTGCTCTTCGTCCCGATGGGGCTGCGCCTGGTTCTTGGCTGGTCCGACCTGCTGGGCTATCTGTCCGACTTCGCCATCGGCAGCTTATTGATCGTGTTGCTGCATCGACGCCCCGGGTGGCTGGCGTTACCGGTATTGCTGGCCTGGGCCGCGCTGATGTTGGCCAGCAGCGAACTGGTCAGTGCGGTCGGACGGATGCCAACGCCGTCGGACATCCAATATCTGACCGACCCGCAATTTGTCGAGAACTCCACCAGCGGCGGCTTCGCTCATCCCTGGCTCGCCGCCGTGCAGCTGGTCGCCTTGGCCCTCTGGCTGGCGGTCCACTGGATCAATCGGAGCCGCCGGGCGCCCGGCTTGCCGCGCCATGCCTGGGCGCTGCCGGCGGTGCTTTTGCTGGCTCACCACACGGTGCAAACCTGGCGGCCCAGCGAAGCGGACCAGTGGAACCTGTTCAACCTGCCCCACCAGCTCATGACGGCAGGCGTCGCCGCCGGCCAGGCGCACATTCAAGAGTGGGTCGCCGGGGATACCGAGGAACCGCTTCCCCCCATGGAAGGGCTGACCCGACTGGATCTTGAAGGGCAAAAGCTGCTCGCCGCGCCGGGCCGCGCACGCAACGTCCTGATCATCGCCCTGGAAGGCATTCCCGGTGCCTATCTGGAAACCAATCGCCTGGCCTTGAAAAGCAGTTATCAGGAAAACCTGATGCCGCACCTCAGCGCGTGGGCCGAGCGCGGGATGAACACACCCGACTACGTGTTGCACAGCCACCAGACCATCCGTGGCCTGTACGCCATGCTGTGCGGTGACTACGACAAGCTCGACAACGGCACGCCCAAGGGCGTCGAAATGCTCAACCAGAGCCAGCGCAACCAGGCCTGCTTGCCTGCCCAGTTGCGCAAGAACGGATTCTCGACTCACTTCCTGCAGGGCGCCGGCCTGCGGTTCATGGCCAAGGACCGGATCATGCCGCACATCGGCTTCGACACGACCCTGGGCATGGAATGGTTCACCCGACCCGCCTATCTGGAGTTTCCCTGGGGCAAGGACGACAAGACTTTCTTCGAAGGCGCGCTGGATTACGTCGGGCAACTGCAACAGGCGGACAAGCCCTGGATGCTCACGCTGCTGACGGTGGGCACGCACCAACCCTACTCCGCGCCAGAGGATTACCTGGAACGCTACGACACCGCCAAGCAGGCCGCCGTGGGTTACCTGGACGACGCGTTGGACAGCTTCCTCGCCGGCCTGGAACGCCAGGGCATCCTGGACAATACCCTGGTGATCATCACTTCGGATGAATCCCACGGCATCGACGATGTGCGCCTGGCCTCGTCCTGGGGCTTCAACCTCATGTTGGCGCCCGAGCCATTGCCGCGCCTCAAGCAAGGGGTTCATGGCCATGTCGACCTGACCGCTTCGGTACTCGATTACTTCGGTTTCAAAGTGCCGACTTCGCTGTCCGGTCGCTCGATGTTCAGGGACTATGCGACGGGCCGGGAAATCATGTCGTTCACCAACGGCAAGCTGCGCTACCACGATGGCAAGGGCACCTTCACCGAATGCGATTTCCAGCAACATTGCCTCGACTACAGGAGCGAAGGCTTCATCGCCGACAGCGCCACCTACCTGGGGCAATACAGCGGCCAACGGGCAAGACTCGTCAGTGCCCGAGCGACAGCCCTGGACCAGACGTTGTTCGCCACGCCCTTGAACCAACACTATCAGTTCGGTAGCGCGGAAAAGATCCCACTGCCGGCCCAGGTATCCAACGACTGGACCGACAACCTGATCGGCGCCCAGTACCTGGAAATGCCCAAGGGTACCCGCACGCGCGTGAGCTTGAGCATCCGCGCCGTGGACGCGGACCACGCCGCGTACATATCCCTCAAGGCCAAGGAATTCGAGCAGGACGTGCCGATGGATTTGCCCACCAACGTCGCGGTGACCAACGATCAGCCGCTGGTGATGGACATCCATTTCGATAACCCGCAGCCGCGCAAGGCGTTCTCCTTCCACCTGCTCGGCCACGGGACGGGCGCCATCGAGATCAGCGACTTCAGTGTCGTGACGGAACTGCCGGAACAGTTGGACCAACCGCAATACCTGGACGATATGCGGGACGACAGCGAGGCCCAATCGAGCTGAATAAACGCGCCGCCGCCAGGACAGCAGCGCGTTTTGGTCAATCGCTGATCAATTGCATGATCTCGAAAGCGTTCAACGCCGCACCGCGCAGCAACTGGTCGCCGCTGATGAACAAGTCCAGCCCATGCTCGCCGTAGATCAGGTTGTAGCGAATCCGCCCGACCTCCACCGCATGCTTGTAGGTTGAAGTCATGGGCATCGGATAAGCGCCAAACTCGGGTTCGTCCACCACTTCAACCCCCGGCGCGTTCCTGAGCAATGCTCGTACCTGGTCCAGCGACCCAATGGATTTGGTGAACCGCAGGCTGAGACTCTCGGCATGAGATCGCAAGGTCGGCACCCGAACGGCGGTGGTGCTGATCGCCAACGCCGGCTCGTCCAGGACCTTGCGCAACTCCCACACCACTTTCATTTCTTCCCGGGTGTAACCATTGGCTTCGAACGAATCGACCTGTGGAATCACGTTGAATGCCAGGTTATGGGCGAAGTGCTCACTGTCATCGCGATCGCCATAATCACTGAAGGATTTGGCCCTCTCGCGCAGTTCAAGCATTGCCGGCTGCCCGGCACCGCTG
>NZ_JAOSHO010000059.1 GCF_025917275.1 Pseudomonas agronomica
CAAGCTCCCTCGCCACGAGAGCAATCTTGCCGGTCTTCGGGTTTATTTCCCGTCGTGCAGACGCACGTTCAACTGGTCCACCAATACCGCCTCTTCACCGTCAGCAAGCAGCCACTCCCGAAGCAGGTCTTGTTGCTGATCTGACCAGAAAGGCGCATCGACCAATTTGGTATTCGGGTCCAGCGGGTGCGCCATGATGAAATCGTCGATGGCTTTGCCGTCCGAAGGCAGGCCGAGTTGGTCGAATAGGGTTTTGAGCTCGTGGGATGGTTGTTCCATTTTGTAGGACTCCTCTGGACTGCCGCCGTCATGGCGCCTCGTTTGCTTCCCTCTATCTGAGGCAAGCGGTCGTCAGGAGTTCGATCGGTTTCAAGCTTTCAGTGCACCTTCGTCGATGGCGCGCTTAAGTGCCTTCGCCGCGTCCCTGGCTGCCAGGGCGGCAGTTTCCGGGGTCTTGAACCAGCGATCCTTTTCCACTTGATGACAAGTGACAGCGGTCAGTGGTGGTTTGGCGCGCATGACAATCACCGCCTGGAATTCGCCGTCGACCTCTCTGGCTTCGCCCCGAATGAAAAAATCACCGATATCGAGTTCCGTCACGTCCGTCCTCCCTTCAAAGTCTGCTTATTATGTGAAAACCGCCCGTTGACGGCGGTCTTCTTTGGGGGCGCAGTATGGCAGCAGTTTCCGTCCGACGGCTGAGTTAAGTCATGGCCCCGGCGTAAATGAACTCAAGCGCTTTGTTCGAGGCGTCTGGCGAGGTGGCATGCTTCATTGTGATCGGTGCGGAAACCTCTTACGCGTCCGGTTGAGGTTTCTTCGATGTGAAAGAAACACTTGCCGGCCGGGACGACCCTGTAGCGCGGTTGCCCCAGTGAAATCGGCAGATGATCGTAGCCATTGAGCGGCTCATGCGTTTGGGCAACACGTGAGGTGACGGGAAGGATCAGGGGAGTGAAAGTTGCCATGTGAATTCCTTTTCTATGGTTTACCGACGAATTGCCAGCCATTTCGAGTAGTCTGCGCGCCTGCGGCTGCTCTAGAATCGACGGCGCCGTGGAGACTGCTGTGCTATCTAAAGCAATTTTTTTTGCCCTCGATGTCAGAAAAATGCTTTTCTAAGTGAGAAATTTCCCTAAAGTTAGTAGTCCCACCTTTTCCGATGGTCAGAGTGGTGTTTTCCTTCAGCCTCTGATGACCGCCGGAAAAGACAGCGAGAGCGGCAATCCTTTAGTCTTCTCTCGCCCCGGGCCTGGGCGCGCCGTTCACTTCGAATTCAAACTTCCGGTCATTGCGACCGTGCGGGTTCTCGTGGTCCATCCTTCGAGGGTGGCCGTATAAAGATGGGGATGTTTCCTTGGCAGTAAGTAATCTCGACATGCATGCATTATTTGTACTGGGTGATCTGCGGGCGAAGCTGGTCAAGCTGTTCCAGTCACGTTTTGTCTATATCACCGAACAGACCGCCGAAGGCATCTACGTTGCCGAAATCGATACCGAGTCGGCCTTGGTGGTTGACGACAAGCCCCGGCTCGAGCTCAAGGTCGGTGATCATTTCCGCGCGGCAGTGTTGCCAAGTCGCGAGGGCGGCAAGTTTGAAATCAGGTTTCGTGAAATCAAATTGACCGTCTATGGCCTTGGCGATTATGCCTTCGTCACGACGGCCGATGGCCACGCCATCCTCTTCAAGGAAGGCCACAGCGTGGTGACCGTCTTTGCCGCCAATGAACAACTGCAGGAAGGTTTGACCAAGACCTTGAAAGCGGTCACCGCCAAGGCGGCCAAATGGCGCAAAGGTGAACTTGTGACATTCAAGGCCAGTGAGTAATGGGTAGCCGTTGATTGAAAGAAATGACGCGTCGGGTTGATTTGCCTTCGCTCTTTCCCTTTGCGTAACAGTTTTAAAAGGCTCTTGCTGGAACCTTGGCTACAGTCAATTGACTGAACTATTCAGAGGCTTGCGTCCGGTTCGCCAGTCCGTTCGGTTTATTGCTGTGTTCGGCATGAGGTATCAAGCATGAAACGAGTTCGACAGTGGTTGGCTGCCTGGGCCACCCTCGCTGTGTTGGTTGCGCCCCTTCCCGCGTCCGCTGCAGCGGCGCCGATCCATTTCGCCGACCTGAACTGGGAAAGCGGCAGCCTGATCACCGATATCCTGCGGATCGTCGTTGAAAAAGGCTACGGTCTATCGACCGACACGCTACCGGGGACGACCATTACGTTGGAAACCGCCCTGGCCAACAACGACATCCAGGTGATCGGCGAGGAATGGGCCGGTCGCAGTCCGGTGTGGGTCAAGGCCGAGGCCGAGGGCAAGGTGGTTGCCCTGGGCGACACCGTCAAGGGCGCGACCGAAGGCTGGTGGGTGCCGGAATACGTTATCAAGGGCGACCCGGCCAAGGGTATCAAGCCCCTGGCGCCGGACTTGCGCAGCGTCGAGGACCTGGCGCGCTACAAAAACGTGTTCAAGGACCCGGAAAGCCCCGGCAAGGGTCGCTTTCTCAACAGCCCCATCGGCTGGACGTCCGAGGTGGTCAATAAACAGAAGCTCAAGGCCTACGGCCTTTCCGACAGCTATGTGAATTTCCGCAGCGGCTCCGGCGCTGCGCTCGACGCGGAAATCACCTCTTCGATCCGCCGTGGCAAGCCCATCCTGTTTTACTACTGGTCCCCCACGCCGTTGCTCGGGCGATTCAAACTGGTGCAACTGCAAGAACCGCCGTTTGATGCCGAGGCCTGGAAAACCCTGACCGATGCCGATAACCCCAATCCGAAGCCGACCCGGTCCCTGGCGTCGAAATTGTCGATTGGCGTGTCCGCGCCATTCCAGCAGCAGCACCCGGACATCGCCGAGTTTTTCAGCAAGGTCGACCTGCCCATCGAGCCGCTGAACAAGGCCCTGGCCGACATGAGCGAGAAACGCACGCCGTCCCGCGAGGCCGCCGAGGCGTTCCTCAAGGCCCACCCCGAGGTCTGGCAGGCCTGGGTGCCCAAGGAGGTTGCCGACAAGGTTTCCGCCGGGCTGTAGCGTGTTCCGGCGCCAGTCCGTTGAACAGTTGATCCTGGGCAAGTCGTCATTCGCCGGAAACTGGCAATCTTGGCCCGTCCGGCAAAATGCCAAATTCGAGCTAGGATGAATGTTCAACCTTTTCCAGGAGGCTGGCGAATGACGCTTTTATTGGCTCGGTCGCTGGTCGCAGTGTTTGCGACCATCAGCTTGATTCATTTGTATTGGGCCCTGGGGGGCCGCTGGGCTGCTTCGGCGGTCGTGCCGCAGGTTGCGGTGAAGCAGGGCGGCACGCTGCAACCGGCTTTCAACCCATCGGGTTGGCTGACGCTGTTGGTGGCCCTTGCGCTGTTGATGATTGCGGTGCTGGTGTGCCTGCGGGTCGGCCTGATCGCGCCGCCCGTCACGCACCGGGCGTTGCAATGGCTGATCAGCGCGGTTGCCTTGCTGATGTTTGCCCGCGCCATCGGTGAGTCGAACCTGGTGGGCTTCTTCAAGGAGGTCAAGGATTCGACGTTTGCCCGGCTCGATACTTGGGTGTACTCGCCGTTGTGCGTCGTGTTGGGGGCAGGGTTGCTGGCGGTGGCGTGGGCCTGAGCGTGTAGGAGCTGGCGAAGCCTGCGATCTTTTGATCTTTCGCTTGAGATTCAAGTGTCTTTGGAAAGATCGCAGCCTCGCTTCGCTCGGCAGCTCCTACAGGACCAGCGGGAGCAAGCTCCCACGCCACAATGATGCCTGGCTGAGGCTTCTTCTAATCCTCGGGACCAGTCCTGCGGCTGCTTATCTCCGCCGGCACATCATCCCCCGCCATGCGCTTGCGAAACAATGCCGCCCGGGCCAGCAGCAGGGTGGTCACCGGTACGGTAATCGACAGCAGGATCGGGATCAGCCAGGCATGCAGCACCGGCCCGGACTTGAGCGCCGAAAAGTAAATGATCGAGGCCAGTGCCACGCACCAGGCACCCAATGTCGAAGCCAGGGCAGGGGGGTGCATGCGCTGGAAATAGTCCTTCAAGCGCACCAGGCCGATGGCGCCGACCAGGGCGAACAGGCTGCCGGACACCAGCAGGATCGCCACCGGGATTTGCACCCACATCGACAGTTCGCCGGTCATTCGATCACCTCGCCACGCAACAGGAATTTGGCCAGCGCGAAGGAGCCGACGAAGCCGAACAGGGCAATCAGCAACGCCGCCTCGAAATAGGTATCGCTGGCATAACGAATCCCCAGCACCAGCATCATCAGCATCGCGACGATGTACAGGTAATCCAGGGCCAGGACCCGATCCTGTGCCGAAGGGCCCTTGAACAGGCGCACCAGGGTCAGGACCATGGTCAGCGAGAACAGGAACAGGCTCAGCAGGATCGCGTTGGACAGCAACGGGCTCATTCGAAAATCTCCACCAACGGGCGCTCGTAGGTGGCCTTGAAGTGTGCGATGAACGCCGCTTCGTCCTCCAGATCGAACACATGCATCAACAAGAGGCTGCGATCGAGCGCCAACTCCGACCAGACCGTTCCGGGAATCACCGTGGCGATCATCGCGAGCGCCGCCAGGCCGTTGGCATCGTGCAGGTCCAGCGGCACCTTGATGAACCGTGAGCGAGGCGGGCGGCGTCCCGCGTTGAGTACGCCCCAGGCAACCGCCAGGTTGGAAGCCAGCACGTCGCGGCCCACCAGCAGGAACAGCCGCAGCATGACCCACGGTCGACGGATACGGATGGGGCGCGGTCGCAGCGGTCGCATCATCAATGGTGCGAGGAAACCCAGCGCCGCGCCCAGCAACAGATGGCCGGCGCTAAGGGACAGGTTCAACAACAGCCAGAGGAACCACAAGGCCAGGGACAGCCAGGGTGCGGGAAACAGGCGCTTCATGGCTGCACCGCCTGCAATTCCGTGCTGGCCTGCGGGCTGGGGACGGCGCGGGTAGCCAACACCGCCATCACGTAATGTTCCGGTGTGTTCAACGCCTCAGCGGCGGATTGGGTGTAGCGCAGCAACGGCTCGGCCTTGAAACTCAACACGATGCCCAGGCCCAGCAGCGCGATGATCGGCACGCATTCGAAAGGTCGCAGCAGTGGCGAAGGCCGCTCTTGTGGCGTCCAGAAGCGCTGGATGCCCAAGCGCGAGAAGGCGATCAGCGACGCAAGCCCGGAGAGAATCAGCAACGCCAGCAGGCCCCACGCCTGATTGGACACCGGCACATCGCCGCTTGCCCCAAGCCCCCCGGGATTGAGCAGCGCATTGAGCAGGCTCAGTTTGCCGATGAAACCCGACAGTGGCGGCATGCCGACCACCAGCAGCGCGCAGGCGATGAAGCTCAGGCCCAGGAACGCCATGGTCCAGGGAATCACCTGGCCGACCACGGCTTGCTGCTCGTCATCGAGGTTGCTGCCCTTGGGTGGCTGCAGCGACTCCAGTGGCCGCGGCAGGCTATCGAGGTCATCTTCCAGAGGCAGTTCGTTGGCCGAGCGCGATCGCTCGATCAACTCGGCCAGCAAGAACAGCGCGCACAGCGCCAGGGTCGAGCTCACCAGATAGAACAGCGCCGCGCCCACCAGGTTGGGCTGGGCGAAGCCGATGGCTGACAGGAGGATGCCGGCCGAGACCAGGATGCTCAGGCTGGCCATGCGCTCCAGGCGCTGGGCCGCGAGGATCGCAATCGCCGCGCAGGTGATCGTCGCCATGCCGCCGTAGACCAGCCAGTCGGCGCCAAAATACGCCGAGGCGCCGGCCTGCCCGGAGAACAGCAACGTCCACAGACGCAGGATCGTGTAGACACCGACCTTGGTCATGATCGCAAACAACGCCGCCACCGGGGCGCTGGCCGCGCTGTAGGCCGGCACCAGCCAGAAATTCAGCGGCCACATGCCGGCCTTGGCCAGGAACGCCACCGCCAGGATCGCCGCCCCGGCGTGCAGCAGGCCCCGGTCGGCTTCCGGCACCAGCGGGATTTTCAGCGCCAGGTCAGCCATGTTCAACGTGCCGGTGACGCCGTAGATCAGGGCCGCGCCAATCAGGAACAGCGACGAAGCCAGCAAATTGATCGAGATGTAATGCAGCCCCGACGACACCCGCGCCCGACCCGAGCCGTGGAGCATCAAGCCATAGGACGCCGCCAGCAGCACCTCGAAAAATACGAACAGGTTGAACAGGTCCGCTGTCAGGAACGCCCCGTACAGGCCCATCAATTGGATCTGGAACAAGGCATGAAAACTAGCCCCGGCCCGGTCCCAGCGGGCCATGGCGAACAGCAGGGTGCAGGCGCCGATGATGCCGGTCAGCACCAGCATCAGGGCTGACAGGCGATCGACCACCAGCACGATGCCGAACGGCGCCTGCCAGTTACCCGGCAGGTATACGCCGATGGAGGCGGGCAAGGGCTGGTCCTGGGTCCAGGCCAGCAACAGCACGGCGATGCCCAGGCCCAGCAGGGTGGAAAACAGATTGATCCGCGCCTTGAGCGGTCGATGTTTCTCGCCAAGCATCAGCATCAACGCGGCGGTCAGCAACGGCAGCAGGATGGGCGCGGCGATCAAGTGAGGCGTCAACGTCATTCCCTGGGCTCCCGGCCGTCCACGTGGTCGGTGCCGGTCAGGCCCCGGGATGCGAGCAGGACCACCAGGAACAGCGCGGTCATGGCGAAGCTGATGACGATGGCGGTCAGCACCAGCGCCTGGGGCAGCGGATCGGTGTAGTGCAGCAGGTTCTGCGGTACACCGTCCTTGATGATCGGCTCCTTGCCGATGAACAGGCTGCCCATGCTGAAAATGAACAGGTTGACGCCGTAGGACAACAGGCACAGGCCCATCACCACCTGGAACGTCCGTGGGCGCAGCACCAGCCACACACCGGAGGCGGCCAGCACGCCGATTGCAATCGCGATGACTTCTTCCATCAGGCGTTGGCTCCTTTGAGGGGGGCGACGGGTCTGGCGTGCAGGCCCGGTTTATGGGCTCGCACCGACTGGTGGGCCAGGGCGGTGAGAATCAACAGGGTCGAGCCGACCACCACGGCGTAGACGCCGATGTCGAAGAACAGCGCGCTCGCCAAGTGGATATCCCCCAGCAACGGCAGTTCGAAATGCCAGGTGTGGGTGGTCAGGAACGGATAGCCCACCGCCATTGCCCCAAGCCCTGTCGCGGTGGCGCACAGCAGACCCGTGCCCATCCAGCGCAGCGGTCGCAGGCTCATTTGTGCCTCGACCCATTGGGTGCCGGCGACCATGTATTGGAGGATGAACGCCACTGACATCACCAGGCCGGCGACGAAGCCGCCACCCGGTTGGTTGTGGCCGCGCATAAACAGATAGAACGACACCACCAGGGCAATCGGCAGCAGCAGGCGCACCAGCACCGACGGCACCATCATGAAGCCCAGGGCCGTGTCGCTGGCGTGGCGTGGGTTGACCAGGTCGGTGACCACGTCCGGCGCCAGCAGGCGTTGTTGCGCCGGCAGCTGGATGCTTTCCTTGGGCGGTCGGAAACGCCGCAGCAGGGCGAACACCGCCAGGGCCACCGCCACCAGCACGGTGATTTCCCCGAGCGTGTCGAAGCCACGGAAGTCCACCAGCATGACATTCACCACGTTGCTGCCGCCGCCTTCGGGCAGGGCCCGGCTCAGGTAGAACGATGAAATGTCGTTGGGCGTCTGGCGCGTCAGCATCGCATAGGACAAAAGCGCCATGCCGCCACCCACCGCGACGGACAGCAACAAGTCCCGCAGGCGCCGGACCCGCGCCCGGCGTTCGCTGTTGGGCAGGGGGGACACGTCTTCGATTCGCCGTGGCAGCCAGCGCAGGCCCAGGAGAATCAGTACCGTGGTGACCACTTCCACCACCAATTGAGTCAAGGCCAGGTCCGGGGCCGAGAACCAGACGAAGGTCACGCAGGTCATCAGGCCGCAGACACTGACCATCGTCAGCGCCGCGAGACGGTGATACTTGGCCTGCCAAGCGGCACCCAGGGCGCAGCCGATGGCCAGCACCCACAGGACGACGAACACCACGGAACCGGGGATCTTTGGTCGATCGCCCCAGACCAGCGTGCTGTTCATCATCGGAATCAGTCCGGCCAAAACCGCCGCCAATACCAGCCAGAACAACTGGGCTTGCAGGCGCCGCGTGCTGATCTTGCGTTCCAGGCGCCGACCCTGGCGCATCATCAGCACCAGGCAGCGCTCGAACAAGCGCTTGCCGCTGAGGCGACCGATCAACGGAGGATGCTTGATGCGGCCTTGCTTGAATTGTTTGCGCAGCAACAGGTACAGGACGATGCCGCCGGACATTGCCACCAGGCTCATGATCATGGGGGCGTTCAGGCCATGCCAGATCGCGAGGCTGTACTCGGGCAGCGGGCCGCCCACCACCGGCAGCGCGGCGGCGGCCAGCAACGAGCCCACCACCTGGGCAGGAAAGATGCCCACCAGCAGGCAAGTGAATACCAGCAGTTCCACTGGCGCGCGCATCCAGCGTGGCGGTTCGTGGGGTGTCAGGGGCAGGTCGGTGGCGGTGGGGCCGAAGAACACGTCGACGGTGAAACGCAGGGAATACGCGACGCTGAACGTGCCGGCGATGGTGGCGATGATCGGCAGCGCCAGCTCGACCCAGGCCGTGGCGGAAATGAACACGGTCTCGGCGAAGAACATTTCCTTGGACAGGAACCCATTGAGCAGCGGCACCCCGGCCATGGCCGCGCTGGCGACCATCGCCAGGGTGGCGGTGAACGGGATCAGCCGCACCAGGCCGCTGAGCTTGCGGATGTCCCGGGTGCCACTCTCATGGTCGATGATGCCGGCGGCCATGAACAGCGAAGCCTTGAAGGTGGCGTGATTGAGGATATGAAACACCGCCGCCACCGCCGCCAGCGGACTGTTCAGACCGAGCAGCAAGGTGATCAGCCCGAGGTGGCTGATGGTCGAATAGGCGAGGAGGCCCTTGAGGTCGTTCTGGAACATCGCGCAATAAGCGCCCAGCACTAGCGTGCACGCGCCGGCGCCGCCGACGATGTAGAACCATTCTTCACTGCCCGACAGCGACGGCCATAACCGCGCAAGCAGAAAGACACCGGCCTTGACCATGGTCGCCGAGTGTAAATACGCCGACACGGGCGTGGGCGCGGCCATGGCGTGGGGCAGCCAGAAATGAAAAGGGAATTGAGCGCTTTTGCTCAGCGCACCGATCAGGATCAGCGGCAGCAGGATGGGGTAGAGGGCGTGGTCACGGATCAGGTTGCCGGCGGCCAGGACCTTGTCCAGGTCATAGCTGCCCACCACATGGCCGAGCAGCATCACCCCGGCCAACAGGCACAGCCCGCCGGCGCCGGTCACCATCAACGCCATATAGGCGCCGCGTCGAGCGTCGGCGCGGTGATGCCAATAGCCGATCAGCAGAAATGAAAACAGGCTGGTCAGCTCCCAGAAAAACACTATCTGGATCAAGTTGCCGGAAATCACCAGCCCGAGCATGGCGCCCATGAACGCCAGGAAAAACGCGAAGAAACGCGGCACCGGATCGTCCGGCGACATGTAATAGCGGGCGTACAACGACACCAGCGTGCCGATGCCCAGCACCAACAGCGAAAACAGCCAGGCGAAACCGTCCAGGCGCAGCACGAAATCCAGGCCCAGGCTCGGCAGCCAGTCATAGTGCTCGCGAATCACGCCACCGTCGGCGATCTGCGGGTACCACAAGGCCACCTGAACCGTGCCGACCAGGGCCACGAGGCCGGCCAGCAGGGATTCGGCGTTACGCGCGTTATGCGGCAACAGCGCCGCGACACAGCTGCCGATGAAGGGCAAAAGCAATAGAACTATCAGTGACATAGGTTTCTATTCGGCAAAGGTTGTCCGGGATCATACGTGGCGTATTCCCGATCACCAACCGCGAGGGTGTCGCAGAATCCTACAAGGTAGACGGATTTTTTCCTGTTTAGGTTTGTTTCGGTCAGTGGCGGGCTGCGGGGATTGGTCACGGATATCGAAGCGCTCTTAGCTCAAAAACAGAATCCGGGTGCGGTACCTATGTACCGCACCCGGGCATCGCTCCATCGCCATGCTGCGCCATACAGAAAAGGAGATCTGTATGGCACAGCAAACACTTAACGATGGATCAGATGGAACAGTAGTCATCAGCCCTGGGCCAACGGCTTCAGGTGGCGGTTTCCAGATTGGAAGCGGCGGCTTTTCAGGCGGGTTTGGTGGCTCGGGCAGCAGGCGCAGCAGGCGCCGCCGTAAAGCCAGGGCCAGAGCCAGGTACGAACAGCTCAAGGCCCAGCAAGAAGCTCAGGCAAAGGCAGACGCGGAGAAGGCCAAGGCCACCGCCGCGGCCCAGGAGCAAGTGCGTCTCCAGGCTCGGCAACAAGCGCTGGCGACAATGGTCCAGCGATACACCAATACCCGGGCCGAGGTGGATCGGAACTTCGCGGGCAAAAGGCAACAACTCGCAGCATCTCTTCAAAAGGATATCGCTGCCGCAAAACGGCTCCCCGTTTCGAACTCGACCGAACGCTGGCAGCTTTACACCATCACCAAAGAGAAAAACGAGATCGACGGGCTGATCACCCGCAAGTCTCAAGAACTCAACGCGAAGAATCTCGCTGCCGGTGTCTTTGACGGACAGGATCCGCTGTCCCGTTCGGTCGATGACTACCGCGCGCGACTGGATCAATTCGGTGCCGCGCTGGATGAAGGTCACCGACTCTGGGAACAAGCTTACATTGCGGCCCAAGAGGCTCGGTTGCTTTCCGAGCAAATCAAGGCCTTGAGGGAAAAATCCGATGCCCTGGCCAGGCACCATGCCGAGCAAACTGTCGTTTGGCGTGAACGGGAGGTCGTCAGAGAACGCCAGCGCCAATACGCCGAACAACGGGCCGAGCGCATCCGTTTCAAGCAGCAGGTTGACGAAAGCATTCGGCATCAGCGGTTCCGGCAGGCCCACACCCTGAGCGTGCCCACATCAACGCTCGCCGCAGGTGGGATGGTCCTGACTCGCGAGACGGTTTTCGTTGCCCAGCAAGCCGCAGCGATACTGGAGAAATCCATTGAGGCCGGCGTCGCGGAACTCATGGCCTATGGACGGATCCTGGCCCGCACGGGACCGATCTTCATCACGGCCATGGTTTACTCGCCGGTGCTGGGCGACGGTGAACTGACGCCGGAACAGCGCAGGCGTCTCTTTCAAGGGGTTGGGATACCTGCGCAAGCATTGGGCCTTACAGACGACCAGGCGTTGCAGCGCGCCGCCGATGCCGGCGGCTCGGTTGAAGTGGCCTACCGGCTCAAGCCCGAAACCACCGCGCAAGGTACCGCTATCCATGCCGCCAGCGTTGGCGAAGGCATCGGTGCGCGGGTGCCGGTCATCAACGCCGTGCTCGACCCGTTGACCGGTCTGTACAACGCCGAAGTGCCCGGCTTCCCGACACGGCATTTGCAATTCACTGCCGACACGATTGTGCAGGCTGCCCCCGAAAGCCCGCCTGGGGTGACGTTGCCGGCGGCCCAGGTACAAACCCTGCCGGTGGGCGTGGACCTGCGCATCCAGGACTGCATCGTCTGCGTGCCTGGCATGCCGCCGACCTACTTCTCTTTCGAAGCGCCACCGTTGGGCTCGGGGATCGTCACCGGCACGGGCAAACCGGCAGCGAACGATTGGTGGAACGGTGCTAGCCAGGCACAAGGCGCGGCCATCCCCGAGCCCATCGGCCACTCGATGCGGGCGCAGGAGGTCAAGTCGTTCAGCGCCTTCGACCAGGCGTTATGGCGCACGCTTGCCGAGCATCCGACGCAGTGGGCAAACACAGACGAGATCAACCAGAAACGCATCGAACGCGGCTTTGCGCCCTATGCGCCCAAAAGCACATGGGTGGGTGAGCGTCGCGAATTCGAACTGCGTTACCAGGAGCGGGCGGAGCTGGGCGAAAACCCATTCAACCTCGACCGCATCAGCGTTACCACGCCCAACAGCCTGCTTGGCAGGCCGGGCATCGTCCCGGCGGTCATCCCCTGGCCGGCGCCTCCCATCGGCCACGGTACCCGAACGCCTTTGGTTCCGCCGGGCATCGAACAGCTCGGCCCGACCACTCTGCCGGTCACGCCACCGCTTTCGCAGGAATATCCCGGCAAACCCGTAGTCCCCGTCCTACCGGAAAACGAGACGTTTCCGGCTGTCGATCCGGTGCTGGCCGGTGCGAGTATTCCCGGGTACCCGGGGGATATGGAGTTGCCCTCGCCGGATGCGCTGTTTTATGACCAGCGGGATGACCCCGGGATGGCCTTTGGCTCTGGGCAGCCAGTTTCAGGCATTTGGTTGGGGGAGGCGGCGCGAACGACTGGGGCGGCGATTCCTGATCGGATTGCGGATCAGTTGAGGGGGAGGGAGTTTGCGAATTTCCATCGGTTCAGGGAGGCGTTTTGGAGGGCGGTGGCGGCGGATGAAGAGCTGAGGCAACAATTCACTAGAGGCAATTTAGACCGCATGCGGGACGGAAGCTCGCCGTACGCAATAGGGAAGGATCAAGTTGGAGGTCGGAAAGTTTTCGAGCTCCACCATGAGATCACCGTCGCCAAGGGTGGCGATGTTTATGGGCTGAATAATATTTATGTTCTTACGCCGAGGCGTCATATCGAACTTCACAAGGAGAATTTATGAGTGCCATTTTTAAAGAAAAATTAGAGGACTATACCGAGGCGGAGTTTCTAGCGTTTCTTGGTGAGTTCTTCCATCAAACAAGTGGCCTAAAAGGGGCTGCACTGGAAAAATATAGAGATGAACTTCTTCGTCACTTCGAACAGATCACCGAACATCCAAGTCGTTCAGACGTTATCTTTTATCCCAAGGAAGGCCAGGAAGACAGCCCTGAAGGCATCCTGAAAGAAGTCAAGGAATGGCGAGCCCGCAATAACAAACCCGGCTTCAAGCCGGAATAAGTCAGTCCAGGAGCGCATCTGCTCAATCCGCCGCGAGCAGGTGCGTCATCAAGGACGATCGCCTAAACAAGGAAGAACAAAGATGGAACTTAAACCCAAACTCCAGGATTACACCGAGTCCGAGTTTCAGGCGCTTGTCGACAAGATCTGGAACGTGGAAGCCAGCAAAGAAGATCATGACCGGCTTATCAATCACTTTGATCGCATTGTCGATCATCCTAGTGGTGCGGACCTGTTGTTTTACCCGGAGGATACCTCCAATTTACATTCCCCAGGCGCAGTCACCTTCCTCCTCAAGTACTGGTATCACCTGAAGAGACTCATTCCTTTCAAGGACGGTGTGCTTCCAGCACCGTTCGCACCGGTCAACGTATCGAGCTTTATTGGATACACCACTGCGAGAGCCAAGCACGAACTTGCGAACGCTCAGCGAATGGCTGCGGACATCGCCTCTGAGGAGCAAACGGTCGATTCGGCGTTTTCTCTGCTTGAAAGCGCTATCGAGCATCTGCCGAAACTACAGCATTCGAACGCGACGCTGGAGGCGCTGGAAAAGGGGGTGCGCCGGATCGAGCATGCGCAGCACGAGGTGCTGATGGCCGTTCGTGCATTCGAAGGCAGGAAAATGCGCGTCGAGTTCGACAAAGACGCGGCACAGCGAAATCTAAGCTACACCCAAGATGACAGGACCCTCTGGCAAGCCAATCTGCAGCAGGCCACTGCCAATCAGGTTCGTTATCTGGCGCGTCTGTCCTCCAACACCCAGCGCCTTGCCGAACTCCACACCAAGGCCGAAACCGTGGTTGATCATGCCTGGCAACAACTGGTGCGCCTGCGGACTCCCGACCGATACCCAAACGTGTTTCGTCTATCCGTCGTCGCTAACCTGGGACGTCCGGATCTGTTGATCAGCGACGCGCAGCCATTGATGCCGGTTCAACGGGTGGATTTGCAGAAGACCCTCCGTTCCGCAGTCGCCGAATTCAATTGGTCATTGATTGACGGAGCGCAGAAACATCCAGAGCAATACGCCAGCGTGCTGAGCTTCGGGTTCGCCAGTCGCGCCAAGGCCGTGCGTTTTGGCTTCTGCGCTGGGTTGACCGAGCTCTCGCTGATCGATCCCGATTGGCAGGCACTTGCCGCCCAGCGTGGCAGCGTGGAGTTACCGCTGCGGATGAGCACCACGACGGTTGCCGTGAAACCCGGCAGCCTTTCGTATGGGTTAAAAGCAATACGCGAGCTTTTCGAGGTTTATATCACTCCCTGCGCCGGTTTTTTGCCCGGGAAGGTGCGCGTCAGGCCGGCCGTCTGGCATGAGGACGAGAGGGCCTATCGTTTTACAACGGATGGCCCGCAGCCCGACATGATCGAGTGGACGTACCCCAGGGGCCTGGAGGCGCCGGCAGTATCAAAGCAGGACAGGCTCGATTCCACGGGGTTTGTCCGTTCGTCACCGGTGCCGGAATTGGCCTTGTTCGACTCCGTCGAAGCGGTGCGATTCGATGACTATGTCGTGGTGTTCCCGCCGGATTCCGGCCTGGAGCCGGTCTATGTACTGTTCAATGACCGTCGGGATTGTCCGGGGGGCGTGAGCGGAGAAGGGCACGCGGAGGCTGAGGACTGGCAAACGCAGGCCTTGAGCAGCCAGGGCGCTTCGGTCCCTGCATCGGTCGCCGACCCATTGCGCGGGCAAGTCTTCGAGCGTTTCGATTTGTTCAAGCGTGCGTTCTGGAAGGCCGTTGCGGCCGTGCCGGCGTTGAACGCCCAATTCAACATCGACAACAGGGCGTTGCTACTCAGCGGTTTGGCGCCCCGCAGTGAGTTGCCTGAAGACAACCGTACGCTGCGCATTCTGCACCGCGTCGACGTCACACAGGGCGGTGGCGTCTACGATCTCGATAACCTGATTATTCAATATTGAAACCGGAGGGCTTGGGCATGAGCGGCTCAGCCCTCCCGCTCAAGCCCCTCATCCACCTCGACAACGCCTTTGTTCCGAGTCTTCAACTCGCTGACAATCACCGCCGCCACAATCAAGCCTGCCCCGAGCAACGCAATCGCCGGCAACCGCTCACCCGCCAGCCGCCCGGCGATGCCGGCCCACACCGGTTCGCCGGCATAGATCAGCGTGGCGCGGGTCGGCGAGACGCTTTTCTGTGCCCAGTTCATCGCCACCTGGATCGCCGCGCTGGCGGCGCCCAGGCCTACGGCGCTGACCAGCAGCAGCCAGGAGAAGCTCGGGATCACTTCCTGCGTAGGCACCACCATCAGGAAGGCCAGCACCGCCGTGCTTGCCAGTTGCACCACCGTCACCCGGCGTACATCGACCTGGCCGGCGTAGGTACTGATCAGGATGATCTCGGCGGCGATCGCGATGGCGCTGATCAGCGTGGCTATTTCACCGGAACTGAAATTAAGTGATGCACCGGCGGGGCCCGACAACAACATGAGGCCGGTAAACGCCAGCATGATGCCGATGCTTGGCATCAGTCCTGGCCGCCGGCCCAGCACCAGCCATTGCAGCAACGGCACGAACGGCACGTAAAGTGCGGTGATGAACGCCGATTGGCTGCTGGGGATGGTTTGCAGGCCGACCGTCTGCAGGCCGTAGCCGAGCATGATCGCGACGCCAATGAAACATCCAGCCTTGAGTTCGAACAGCGTCAGCGCGCGAAGATGCCGCCAGGAGAACAACGCGACAAACGCCGCCGCCGCGGCGAAGCGCAAGCCTACGAAGAACATCGGTCCGCTGACGGTCATGGCGTGCTGCACCAACAGGAACGTTCCGCCCCAGATCATGGTGATCAGCACCAGCACGCACTCGGCCTTGCTGAGCCTTGGGAGACGGGAGGACGCTTGTGGGGAGTTCAACGATGCCATGACCTTGCGCGCTACTTGAGGCGGACGCACAATGCGCCCGAAGTTGGGCAGTATAATGCGCAACCCCCGCAGATGAGCAATATAGTGCACAAAGAAAACAGCCAGCGGGCATCGGTCCTGCAACACGTCAGCCAGAACGTCCGACGCCTGCGGCATGCCGCGCAGCTCAGCCAGACCGCGCTGGCTGAATTGTCCGGGGTCAGCCGACGGATGCTGGTCGCCATCGAAGCCGGCGAAAAAAATGTCAGCCTGACCACGCTGGACCGTGTCGCCGAAGCCTTGGATGTGGCCTTCAGCGATCTGATCCAGGCGCCCGATGCTCGCGACCCGAGCCGTATCAACGAGCTGGCCTGGGCCGGCGTGATTCCGGGCAGCAAAGCCGTATTGTTGGCCAAGGCCACCGCCAACCGCGAAGTCGAACTTTGGGAATGGCGCCTGGAGCCCGGCGAGCATTATGTCTCGGAGCCCGACGCGGACGGCTGGAGCGAGCAGCTTTATGTATTCGAAGGTTGTTTGACGCTGTTGCTGGGCAGCGAGGAGCGTCGAATCGAGGCTGGCGAATTTTTCATGTTTGCCAGCAACCAGCCCCATGCCTATCGCAACAACGATTTGGTGGCCGCGCGGTTTGTGCGCAATGTGGTGATCTGAACGCCCACAGCATCGCGAGTGCTACCAAAGAACGCTTCCGGAGCATCAGGCGATGGCAGTAAGGTAGCGTCTCGTCGTTCCGTTGCTTTGACGTCCCACCACGGCCCTTGAGGCGTGAACGATAACCGCTGTTTTCATGACGGAAGCGTTCGATGACTGACGTGCCAACCTCGATTTCCCGTCTCGCCGATGTCTTGATCATCGGCGGTGGCTTGAGTGGTGCCATGCTCGCCGCGCAATTGCTGCGCTTGCCGGGCCGGCGCGAAGTGCTGATTGTCGAACCGCGTAGCGAGTTGGGCCGGGGCGAGGCCTACAGTGCCGTGGAACTGGGCCATACTTTGAATGGAAACGCGGCCCGCATGAGTGTCGACCCGGACAACGCCGATGACTTGACCCAATGGCTCACCGCGTTCATCAAGGCCGGCGGCTGGCCCGAGTCGGATCAGCAACACGTGCCCATCAGCGAGCTGTTTGCGCCCCGGGGAATGTTTGGCCTCTACGTACAGCAACGTCTGGCCGAAGCTCGCGAGACGGGCGCACAGAACGGTTCGACCGCCGAGCATGTGCGCGGGGAAGCCGTGGACCTGCGGCTTGCCGACGGTGGCGTGATGGTGACGCTCGGCGACGGCCAGATCTTGCGTGGCCGTTTTGCGGTGCTGGCCACCGGCATGTTCCCGGCGGCGCGCACCCCGCAGACCGAATCCAGCGGCCTGAACGCCGCAGCCCTCGATCCCTGGGACGTGGCCGCGATGCGCCAGCTCGATCCGCAGTCCACGGTGCTGATCATCGGCTCGGGGCTGACCATGGTCGATGCCGTGGTGTCTTTGGAACAGGCTGGGCATCGCGGGCCGATCGAAGTGTTTTCCCGCCACGGCCTGCTGCCCCACGTGCGCCGCCAGCCACCGGCGTGGGTGGATTTCCTCGCCGAAAACCACAGCCTGCGTTCGCCACGCCAGTTGATGCGCGCCCTGCGCGAGCAATGTCGTCAGGCCCAGGCTCAGGGCATCGACTGGCAGGCGCCGCTGGATACCGTGCGCGCGCATATAGGACGGTTGTGGAATCAGGCCAGCGATGTGCAGCGCCGGCAGTTCGTGCGGCATGTGCGGCCGTGGTGGGAAAGTCATCACCATCGTTCGCCACCGTTGAGCGCGGAACTGGTGGCGCGCCTGCATGGGGAAGGTCGGTTGCGGATTCAGGCGGCGTCGTACAAAGGGCTTGTATCGTCTGGCGAAGGATTGGTGGCGATTAATATTCGTCGACGGGGCGAGGCTGGACTGGAAGTGGTGCAGGGCGCTGCGCTGATTAACTCCAGCGGCATTGAATATGACTGGCGTCGGGTTGCGCGACCGTTGCCGCAGCAGTTGTTGGCGCGAGGTTTGGTCCAGCCCGGCCCATTGGCCCTGGGCATCGCCGCGCGTGCCGACGGCGCGGTGCTGGATGCCCAAGGCGAACCCGCCGACCGCCTGTTCGCCATGGGCCCGCCGTTGCGGGGGATGTGGTGGGAAAGCACGGCGGTGACTGATGTGGCGAGCCAGGCCAAGGCGTTGGCGGCACGGTTGGCTGAATTGAAAGCTCAAGACTGAGCACCGTGGCGAGGGAGCTTGCTCCC
>NZ_JAOSHO010000590.1 GCF_025917275.1 Pseudomonas agronomica
GTGATGCAGGTAGCGAATCGCGTCGGCCAGCGGCGCAAGCTGATAATCCCGGGCCAACTCCTTGGGCAGCCAGTCTGGCAGGCTGGTGGGGCCGAGCATGGTCAGGGTTTGCTGGCAGAGTTGGCGCAGGCGCTGTTGGGTCAGGCCTTCGGTGAGCGGGTAGACCGGCGTCAGGGTTTCCGCGACGGGCGGCGGCTCGTCGCCGGTGATGGCGCGGTATTCCGGATGATAGATCTCCAGCCCCGAGGCACCGGGCCGCGCCTCGCCGTAGCAGCGCACGCGGGTGCCACGCTTGAGGCCTTCCTTTTGTGCATTGCTGAAGTGATAGAAACGCAGGCTCAACCCGCCGGTGCCGTCCTGTAGGCGCACCACCAGGCTGCGACGCCGGCCCATGACCACGTCGGCGCCGCTGACGGTGCCTTCCACCACCGCATCCTGCCCGGGTCGCAAATGACCGATGGGCACCACGCGGGTGCGATCCTGATAGCGCAATGGCAGGTGAAACAGCACGTCCTGGAGGTTTTCCAGGCCGACCTTGGCCAGTTTCTCGGCCATGGCTTCACCGACACCCTTGAGTGTCGTCACCGGCACTTTCGACAGCTCAGTCATGGCTACGGCTTACTTGGCGGCAGGCGGCTTGGCCACGGAGCACAAGCGGATCGAGTCGGCGAGGATCTCGATGGCCTTGGGTCGCGGGAAGCTGGCGCGCCAGGCGATGGCAACGGTGCGGAACGGCACGGGGGCCGTCAGTGGGCGGACTTCGATCACGCCGGGGGAGTAATGATGGCTGTCCACCGCCGACAACGGCAGGATCGAAATGCCCAGGCCGGATGCGACCATGTGGCGAATGGTTTCCAGGGAGCTGGATTCCACCGTGGTGTGCTTGGCGCCTTCGCTGCCCTTGGTCAGGGTCGGGCAGGCTTCGAGCACCTGGTCGCGGAAGCAGTGGCCTTCGCCGAGCAACAACAGGCTCTTGTCGTTGAGCAGGGCCGCGTCGATGGTTTTTTTCTGGGTCCAGGGGTGCTGGGCCGGCATCAGGACGTAGAACGGTTCGTCATAAAGCGGCAGGGTCAGGACGTCGGCTTCGTTGAACGGCAAGGCGATGATGATCGCGTCCAGTTCGCCGTTGCGCAGCTTGTCGCGCAGCACGTGGGTGAAGTTTTCTTCGATGTACAACGGCATCTGCGGGGCGACCCGGTGCAGTTGTGGAATCAGGTGCGGGAACAGGTACGGCCCGACAGTGTAGATCGCACCGACTTTCAGCGGGGCGGTCAGTTGGTTCTTGCCGGCCTGGGCCAGCTCGCGGATGCCCTGGGCCTGTTCCAGGACTTTTTGCGCCTGGGCCACGATGCCTTCACCGACCGGCGTCAGGCGCACCGCGCTTTTGCTGCGCTCGAAAATAAGCACACCGAGTTCGTCTTCAAGCTTTTTCACGCCCACCGACAGTGTCGGCTGGCTGACATGACAACGCTCGGCCGCATGGCCGAAATGCTGCTCTTGGGCGAGGGTCACGATGTAGCGTAATTCTGTGAGGGTCATGGCGAAACGTCCGTGAAGTTGCGAGCCAAGCATACCGGCTGCAATCGATAGACGCACGTTATCAGACTGGAGGCGCGGTGCGACACTGGCGAATGTCTGTGTGGTCGTTGCCGGATATGAAAAAAGGCATCTCTCGATGCCTTTGTTCGATTGTGGCGAGGGAGCTTGCTCCCGCTGGGCCGCGAAGCGGCCCCAAACCGGCGAACGCGATGCATCAGGCTGATCGCATCCACCGAACCGGGGCCTGCTGCGCAGGCCAGCGGGAGCAAGCTCCCTCGCCACAAGATTTAAACCTGCCATCGGGTTGCCGGATTGAGTCAGCGCCGGCGCTTGTCGATGGAGTACAGGAACGGCGCCGTCAGTTCGACCGTGCCGTTGGTCAGCAGGTCGGCCGGTGGCTTGGGCAGCGGTTGGGCGCGGCGGATCATTTCCAGGGTGGCCCGGTCCAGATCGGCGTTGCCTGACTTGCCCACCAGTTCGAAGGACAACACGTTGCCTTCGGCATCCACCACGAACCGCAAGCGGTTCATGCCTTCCTTGCCACGTGCCTGGGCGCTGGCCGGGTACTTCTTGTATTTGCCCAGGTGTGCCAGCAGCGTGCCTTGCCAGCTGGCCTTGGCTGCCATTTGCGCGGGCGAAGGGCCTGGGGCCGGCTGCGCGGACTTCTCGGTCGGCGCCTGGGTGGGCTGAGTGTCGGCGGGCTTCTGCTCCGACGGCGTTTCCTTCGGCGGCTCCGGCTTCTTCTCCACCGGCTTGGGCTTAGGCGGTTGCGGCTTGGGCTTGGGCTTGACCGGCTTGGGCACGGCGATTTCCGCCTTCGGTGCTTCGGCCAGTTTCGGCAGCGGCAGCTCTTCCACCGGCTCGGGCGGTTGCGGCGGTGTGGCGACTTTTGGCGGGGCAGGCGGTGGCGGCGCTGGGACCGGGGCCAGTTCGACCATCATTGCCTGGGGCGGCAATTCGATGGGCGCACGTGTCGTCCAGTTCAGCGTCAGTGCGATGGCGAGCGCGTGCACGCCCAGCACCACGGCCAGGCTACCGCTGTAACGCGTCAGCTTTTGGCGCGTCGTGATCATTTTTTCGGCGCCGTCTCGAGTCCGACCAGGCCGACCTTCAGGTAACCGGCGCCGCGCAGGGCGTCCATCACGCTCATCAGGTCGCCGTAATCCACGCCTTTGTCGGCCTGGAAGAAGATCGTCGTGTCTTTCTTGCCCTGGGTCTTGGCGTCTAGGGTCGGGCCGAGGCTCTCGACCTTGATTTCCTCTTCGCCCAGGAACAGGCGCTGGTCAGCC
>NZ_JAOSHO010000591.1 GCF_025917275.1 Pseudomonas agronomica
TCGCGAGCAAGCTCGCTCCCACAAGGGGCTCGACGCAGGCTTATTTTATTGCTGGGCGATGCTGTAGCCGTCGAACGCTTTCTGCTGTTGCAGCGCGGTGACGATGCTCTTACGGGTGACCGGTTGTTCGGTGCCGTCGTTGTCCAGGAAGGTCTCGCTTTCCAGTTCGGCTTCGTCGCCTTCGCCAATGAAGTTGAAACCCAGGAACTCGAAGGCCTCGCGGTCGACGTTCGGCTTGGAGCGGGGTGTGCGCAGGGGCAGGGTGACGCTGATGCCGTCCTTGCTGATGACGAACACCTCGGCCTCCTTCTTGGGCCGCGAGGCCTTGCCCTTGCTGCCGCTTGGGTTGCTGATGGCCTGGTGGGTCTGGTTCAGCACCTTCAGGGCCAGGCCGTAGACCAGCTCCTGGAAGTCTGCATCATCCTTGTAGCTGGAAAGAATGCGGCTGATGGGGAAGCGGCTGCTCAGGTCTTCCAGGGCGGCAAAGTCCGCGGCTTCGGCATCCTTGAGCTGCTTGAGCTGGCCCATCAATTCGTAGGCCTTGTCATCATCGAACGCATCGTGGGCCTGGCGAATGGCGGTACGCAGTTCGCGGATCTGGTCGCTTTCGCGGTTCGACTGGAACGCATCAAGGACCATCTCGCTGATGGTTTTGGCCTGGGGCAGATGCTGTGAAAGATTGATGGAGTTTTCGTATTCCGCTTTGGACGACAGGGTGACTACGGATTCAGCGGTATTGGAATCGGACATTGAAATTTCACTACTTCTGTTAGCGGGATAAGGCGAGAAAGGCATTGAGCTTTTTTCCGGTCGCCTAATCTATTGGACGCGGGCGGTGTTGTCACGGTCGGACCGGTCACCGGTACGCATTTCAGTCGCGCAACAGCTCCATCAACCGCAACGCGTCCGGCGTCGCGGCGCCGCTGGCCGTGTTGTCGAAGATGCACCAGGTCGGTGTGTCCGGGGCGGCTTGCAAGGCTTGGGCGATTTGCCTGAGCCGGACGTCGTCGTAAGGCGTGTAATAGATTTTCGGCGAACCGTGCAAACGGTAATAACGAATGCCGGGCCAACCCGCCGGTTGATCGCCGCCTGGCAGCGGCGAGGGATCGGCGGCAACCCGGCCGATGCGCTCGGCCTGCAACATCGCCATGGCGTGTGGTGCGAGCCAGCTCGGGTGTCGAGGTTCGAGCACCGCATCGCCAGGGTAACGATCACGCAATGCCCTGAAAAAAGCCTCGGCCTGCGCGTTGTCAAAGGCCAGCGACGGCGGCAACTGAATCAACAGGCAGCCGAGTTTCTCCCCCAATTGCGAGCACTGCCCGAGGAATTCATCCACAAGCCCCGCGCAATCGAGCAAGCGTCGTTCGTGGGTAATCTGCTTGGGAACCTTCACCGAGAAGCGAAAATTCGCCGCCACGCTGTCTGCCCATTTGGCGTAGGTGGCGGGACGGTGTGGGCGGTAGAACGAACTGTTGATTTCCACCGCCGGGAAGCGTGCGCTGTAGCGCTGCAGGTGGGTGCCTTCCTCGGGAAAGAACGGCCATTGCGCCCTGGGTAATGACCAGCCGGCGCAGCCCAGGAAAAGGTTTGGAGAGCATGAGCGTCGAGTCGCCAACGTGAGAGACCTGATTGCGGGGACAAAGCTATGACCGCAACAAACACCTCAAGGGTTCATCTTTGTAACCCTGGGTCAGTCGCAGATCACATTCTTGCCGGCCATCTTGGAGCGATACAGCGCCTGGTCCGCCCGGTCCATCAACACCTCCTGGGTTTCGTCTTCGATCCGCTGCACCACACCAAAGCTCATGGTTATCTGGAAATCTCCCACCGGCAGCAGGTCGGACAGGCCACGGCGAATGGTTTCGGCCATCAGGACTGCATCGGCCAAGGATGTATTGGGCAAAATCATGATGAATTCATCGCCCCCCCAACGCACCAGCAGGTCACCGTCGCGCTCGCAACGCTTGACGGCCTGCACCACTTGCACCAGCGCCGCATCACCGAACGCATGGCCGTAGCGATCGTTGATGTCCTTGAAATCGTCGACATCCATGGCGATCAGCGACAACGGTTCGCGAAAGCGCTGGGCCCGTTCGCAAGCCAATGGCAGGGCTTGCTCCAGGCGATAGCGGTTGGCGACCAGGGTCAAGGCGTCGGTTTCGGCGAGCCGGCGGTTTTCGTCGAGCTGGATTTGCAATTGATGGTTGACCCGCGACAGTTCGCGGGTGCGTTCTTCGATGACTGCCTCGAGGGATTTGTTGCGCTGTTCCAGTTGCTCGAACAGACGCTTCTTGTCGTCGATGCTGCGATGGGCGCCGATCATGCGGGCCACGCTGCCGTCGGGATTGCGGGCGATGACATAGCCGCGGTCTTCGATCCAGATATAGGAACCGTCATGTGTGCGACAGCGGTATTCGGCCTGGTATTTTGGCGACCGCTGTTCCAGATAGTCATCGAACAGCGCCATCACCTGAGGATAGTCCTGCGGATGGATCACGCTTTCCCAGGTCAGCACGGTGTTGCTCAGTGAGTGAGGCGTGTAGCCGAGCATGGTGTACCAGCCGGGGTTGCGATAAACGAACCCGGTATTGGCGTTCCAGTCCCAGATGCCGTCGCTCACCAGTTCCATGATGGTGTGCAGCACGCTTTCGTCCAGATCGGACAAATCGAACCGCAGCAAATCGATCTTCGAGGCGTCGTCCATCGTTGTTCCCCTATCAGCCCTGATATCAAAATGCTCTCCGAGGGTGAAGAGTAGCCGATGAGAGAAGGAGTCACTAGCGGGGAGCCCGTAGGAGCTGTCGAGCGAAGCGAGGCTGCGATCTTTT
>NZ_JAOSHO010000592.1 GCF_025917275.1 Pseudomonas agronomica
AGGGACCGCGGCGCTAATTACTTCGCAGACTGAACCGCTGCGCCCAATTTCTTGGCGGCGTCGGCCGGGTCGGCTTTCGGGTCGTTGATGTAGTTGGTCACGACGTCAAAGAACGCGCCTTGTACCGCCAATGTGGTCGCCATGTTGTGCGCCATGCTTGGCTGCAGGCCGCCGCTCTTGGCGTCGGCCAGGAAGTCCTTGGCGGCGGTCTGGGCGCAGGAGTCGAAACCGTACTTGCCCATGTCGGCCAGCATGTCGTTGCGCACCGGGATCGAGCCTTTGTTGATGCTGAAGACTTTCTGGAAGTTCTCACCCAGCACCACCTTGGCGATATCCTGCTGCCCCGCCGAAGTGCCTGCGTCCTTCTGCTTGAACACCGCCAGGGAGTCGATGTTGTAGGTGAAGGCCTTGTCGGTGCCCGGGAAGGCCACGCACTCGTAGTCCTTGCCGGCGACTTTCTTCGCCGCGGTCCACTCGCTCTTGGCCCAGTCACCCATGATCTGCATGCCGGCCTTGCCGTTGATGACCTTGGCCGCTTCCAGGTTCCAGTCCTGGCCCTTGCCGTCGGCGTCCATGTAGGTCGCGACTTTCTTCAACTCGGTCAGCGCCTTGACCATTTCCGGACCGGTCAGCGCCTTGCTGTCCAGGTCGACCAGGGCTTTCTTGTAGCCATCAGCCCCCATGACCGAGAGCACCACCGCTTCGAACACGGTGCTGTCCTGCCATGGCTGGCCGCCGTGGGCCAGGGGAATGAAGCCTGCGGCCTTGAGCTTGTCACCGGCGGCGTAGAATTCTTCGAGGGTGGTCGGGTTCTTGGTGATGCCGGCTTTCTTGAAGACTTCCGGGTTGATCCACAGCCAGTTGACGCGGTGGATGTTCACCGGCACGGCGACGTAGTCACCTTCGTACTTCACGGTGTCGGAGACTTTCTTGTCGAGCAGGCTGTCCCACTTTTCCGCCTTGGAAACGTCCTTGAGGACGTCGGTGTCGAGCAGGCCAGTGGTTGCCCATTCCTGAATGTCCGGGCCCTTGATCTGGGCGACGCCCGGTGGGTTGCCAGCCACGGCACGGCTCTTGAGCACGGTCATGGCAGTGGAACCGCCACCGCCGGCGACAGCGCCGTCCTTCCAGGTAAAGCCGTCTTTTTCTACCTGGGCCTTGAGCACATCGACCGCGGCTTTTTCACCACCCGACGTCCACCAGTGGACGACTTCCACGGAACCTTTCGAATCGGCGGCCAGGGCGTTGACAGGGAATGCTGCGACGGGAAGCAAGGAAGCAAGAGAAATGACAGTAGCGAGGCGAGAAATCGCATTCATCTAGAAGTACCTTTCTTGTTGTTATGCATGCAAGTCTGGTGCTTGCGCTGCATGGATTCTAATCAGGGGATATCCCTTCGCAGGTAACGAAGGGACGCGGATATGTCACTGCATGGTTACACAGGCGCGGGAGCGGATAACCTCGCCAACGCAGACGCCATGCTGGGCGCCAGGGGAAGCCGAGGTATCAGCACGGCTTGCCAGGCGTGGTAAAGGTCCGGCTTGCCCGGCCAGATGTCGGCGCTGGGGCGGTTTTGTGGATCGAGTTCGTGGTGCCAACTGCCGTTGCAGCGATCGATGAAATGCTTGTCACAGAATTCCCAGAAACGCCGGTACCAGGCTTCGTATTGCGCCTCGTCGGTACGCTTGAGCAGCGCGCTGGCCGCTGCCGCCGCTTCGGCATGCACCCAATGCAGGCGATGGCGAACCACGGCGCGGTTGTCCCAGTCCAGGGTGTAGACAATGCCCGGCGCGCCATCGACGTCCCAGCCGTGGCGGCAGTTCTGGTCGAAGAGTTTTTGCGCGTCCTGGGCCAGCCAGCCCGGGGTCAGCATGCCGATCTGGACACGCGCGGCTTCGAGGTGCAGCAGTAGCCGCGCCCATTCGAAACCATGGCCGGGCGTGGTGCCGTAGGGACGAAACCCATCGGCCGGGTTGTCGTGGTTGTACTCGCGCAGCGGCTGCCAGTCGCGGTCGAAATGCTCGACGACCATGTAGTCGTTGGCGGCCGCATGCCCATGGATGACCCGCTCGACGATGCGCAGGGCCCGCGCCAGCCAGCGCGGGTCGTCCGTGGCATCGGCCAGGGCGAGGAAGGCTTCGGTGGCGTGCATGTTGCTGTTGGCGCCGCGATAAGCCTCTTCTTCGCGCCAGTCGCGATTGAAGGATTCACGCAAGGCGCCCTCTTCTTCGCACCAGAAATGCTCGTCGATGATCCGCACGGCTTCCTTGAGCAAGGCCTCGGCGCCGGGGCGCTGGGCCACGACCGCAGAGCTGGCGGCCAGGGCAACGAAAGCATGCAGGTAGGCGGCTTTGCCGGTTTCGTTTCCAGCGGGATTGGCCGCGGCGAACCAGCCGCCGTACTCAGCATCGCGCAGCGGCCCCATGAGGGCTTGCACGCCATGATCCACCAGCTCGACAAACCCCGGCAGGCCCTGGATGTGGGCCATGGCGAAGCTGTGGGTCATGCGTGCGGTGTTCATGGTTTCGGCGCGGGCATCGGCGGGCAGGCGACCCAGCTCGTCCAGGTTGCCGAAACCGTCCGGCAGCTTCGAGGCCTTGGCAAACGCCAGCAGCCGCAAGCCTTCGGCGGCGAGCCATTGCTGGTGGGCAGGAGCGTTCAACCAACTGCTGAACGCCGGTTGGAAGGTGTCCATCGACATGACCTTTTTTGTTGTTTTGACCCGGGGAGTCTAAACAAGGGATTGCGGGCAGCAGGTAACGAAAGGGGCTAGTTATGTCACCGACTTGTGACATTCCATCAGGAATGTGCTGAGGCAACTGTCGC
>NZ_JAOSHO010000593.1 GCF_025917275.1 Pseudomonas agronomica
CGGCGCGACCGCCTGAAAAGCTCCACATTGAGAAAGTCTTCCAGGCTAGCGATCTGTCGGCAGATAGCGCCTTGGGTAAGGGAAAGCTCTTGCGCCGCCTTGGTGAAGCTCTCGTGGCGCGCGGCAGATTCGAAACTGACCAGGGCAGCGGTACTGGGGATTTTACGGCGCATGTACGTAAGCCTCACTCGACAGGCGAATAAACGGGGTCTATGGCGTTTACGAAGTGAGAAATTAGCACAACAGAGTGCGTAATCCTCGTTTGCCCTAGTAGGAAACCGCGCCTAGGATTCAATCCACGATTTTCAAATTCATTGGCGAGGACTTTTTCATGGCCGGCAAAGCGAGCTTCAACTGGATCGATCCACTGTTGCTGGATCAACAGCTCACCGAAGAGGAGCGAATGATTCGCGACACTGCCGAGCAGTTCGCCCAGCAGAAGCTCGCGCCGCGGGTATTGGAAGCGTTCCGTCATGAGAAGACCGACCCGGCGATTTTCCGTGAGATGGGGGAGGTGGGTCTTCTGGGAGCAACCATCCCCGAGCAATACGGCGGCAGTGGGCTGAACTATGTGAGCTACGGTCTGATCGCTCGCGAAGTGGAGCGGGTCGATTCCGGCTATCGCTCTATGATGAGCGTGCAGTCCTCGCTGGTCATGGTGCCGATCAATGAATTCGGGACCGAGGCGCAAAAGCAGAAGTATTTGCCGAAGCTAGCGTCGGGTGAATGGATCGGCTGCTTTGGTCTGACCGAGCCGAACCATGGTTCGGACCCAGGCGCGATGATTACTCGCGCACGCAAAGTGGAAGGTGGCTACAGCCTGACCGGCAGCAAAATGTGGATCACCAACAGTCCTATCGCTGATGTGTTCGTCGTCTGGGGCAAGGACGACGCTGGCGATATTCGCGGTTTCGTTCTTGAGAAAGGCTGGAAGGGCCTGAGCGCGCCGGCTATTCATGGCAAGGTCGGGCTGCGCGCCTCGATCACCGGTGAAATCGTCATGGACAATGTATTCGTTCCAGAAGAAAACATTTTTCCGGATGTCCGTGGCCTGAAGGGGCCGTTTACTTGCCTGAACTCGGCCCGCTACGGCATCTCCTGGGGCGCTTTGGGAGCCGCTGAGTTCTGCTGGCATACCGCTCGCCAATACACGCTGGACCGCCAACAGTTCGGTCGGCCGCTTGCTGCGAATCAGTTGATTCAGAAAAAACTGGCGGATATGCAAACTGAAATCACGCTTGCCTTGCAGGGGTGCCTGCGTCTGGGTCGCATGAAAGATGAAGGCACCGCGGCGGTGGAGATCACTTCGATCATGAAGCGCAACTCCTGTGGCAAGTCCCTGGATATTGCCCGCATGGCGCGGGACATGCTGGGCGGTAACGGTATTTCCGATGAGTTCGGCATCGCTCGTCATCTGGTGAATCTGGAAGTCGTGAACACCTACGAAGGCACGCATGACGTTCATGCGCTGATCCTCGGGCGTGCGCAAACCGGTATCCAGGCGTTCTATTAATAGGAGAACGGTCATGGGCGCGCTTTCGCATCTGCGGGTATTGGATTTATCGAGGGTGCTGGCCGGCCCGTGGGCTGGGCAGATCCTGGCGGACCTGGGGGCTGATGTCATCAAGGTCGAGCGTCCCGGCAATGGTGACGATACGCGCGCCTGGGGGCCGCCCTTCCTGAAGGACGCCCGAGGCGAGAATACGACCGAAGCCGCTTATTATCTGTCGGCCAATCGCAACAAGCAGTCGGTGACCATTGATTTCACGCGTCCAGAGGGGCAGCGGTTGGTGCGAGAGCTGGCGGCCAAGTCCGACATTCTGATCGAGAACTTCAAGGTGGGTGGTCTGGCTGCGTATGGCCTGGACTATGAGTCTCTGAAGGCGATCAATCCACAATTGATCTATTGCTCGATCACCGGTTTTGGACAGACCGGACCCTATGCCAAGCGCGCCGGGTATGACTTCATGATCCAGGGGCTGGGAGGCTTGATGAGCCTGACCGGTCGGCCGGAGGGGGATGAGGGCGCGGGGCCGGTGAAGGTTGGGGTCGCGCTGACGGACATCCTCACGGGACTATACTCGACCGCTGCCATTCTGGCGGCGTTGGCTCACCGCGAGCATGTCGGCGGCGGGCAGCACATCGATATGGCCTTGCTGGATGTTCAAGTGGCTTGCCTGGCCAACCAGGCGATGAATTACCTGACCACGGGCAATGCACCGAAGCGGTTGGGCAATGCTCACCCGAACATCGTGCCTTATCAGGATTTTCCTACGGCTGATGGTGATTTCATCCTTACCGTGGGTAATGACGGTCAATTCCGAAAGTTCGCTGAGGTTGCTGGTCAACCGCAGTGGGCTGATGATCCGCGTTTTGCGACCAACAAGTTACGGGTGGCGAATCGGGCGGTGTTGATTCCACTGATTCGCCAGGCGACGGTGTTCAAGACCACTGCCGAGTGGGTGGCTCAGTTGGAGCAGGCGGGCGTGCCGTGTGGGCCAATCAACGACCTTGCCCAGGTGTTTGCCGACCCTCAGGTTCAGGCGCGTGGATTGGCGATGGAATTACCACACCTGCTAGCCGGTAAAGTGCCGCAAGTGGCCAGCCCGATCAGGCTGTCCGATACGCCTGTGGAATATCGCAATGCCCCCCCTTTGTTAGGGGAGCATACGCTTGAGGTATTGCAGCGGGTGTTGGGGCTGGATGAAGCCGCAGTGGCAGCGCTCAGGGAAGCTGAGGTCCTATGAATCTTCCCTCTATATAGAAGAGGGATCTGAGGAGCGAAAGCGACGGGTTTGCCAGTGCTGCGCAACTTATTGATAG
>NZ_JAOSHO010000594.1 GCF_025917275.1 Pseudomonas agronomica
TGCACCGAGGCATCTACGCCCACATCGCTGGCGTCGACCTGGTTCGTGATGGCGATGGCAGCTATTACGTGCTGGAAGACAACCTGCGCACGCCCAGCGGCGTGAGCTACATGCTCGAAGACCGCAAGATGATGATGCGCCTGTTCCCCGAGCTTTTCGCCGCCCAGCGCGTAGCGCCCATCGATCACTACCCGAACCTGCTGCTCGACACCCTCAAGAGTTCCAGCCCGCTGGACAACCCGACTGCCGTGGTCCTGACTCCAGGTCGGTTCAACAGCGCCTATTTCGAACATGCGTTCCTGGCTCGGGAAATGGGCGTGGAACTGGTGGAGGGCGCGGACCTGTTCGTGCGTGACGACCACGTCTATATGCGCACCACCGCCGGGCCCCAGCAGGTAGACGTGATCTACCGTCGGCTGGACGATGCCTACCTCGATCCGTTGTCCTTCAACCCCGACTCCATGCTCGGCGTGCCCGGGCTGATCGCGGTCTACCGTGCAGGCAATGTGGTGCTGGCAAACGCCGTCGGCACGGGCGTGGCGGATGACAAGTCGATCTACCCCTACGTCGACGAGATGATCCGTTTCTACCTGACCGAAGAGCCGATCCTGAAGAACGTGCCGACCTGGCAGTGCCGCAAGCCCCAGGACCTGTCCCATGTCCTGGCGAACCTGCCGGACCTGGTGGTCAAGGAAACCCAAGGGTCCGGTGGCTACGGCATGCTGGTCGGCCCGGCTGCCACCGCGGCGGAGATCGAAGATTTCCGCGCGCGCCTCAAGGCTCGACCGGAGGCCTACATCGCCCAGCCGACCCTGAGCCTGTCCACGTGCCCGACCTTTGTCGAAAGCGGCATCGCCCCGCGCCACATCGATCTGCGCCCCTTCGTGCTGTCCGGCAAGGAAACCCGCCTGGTGCCCGGTGGGTTGACCCGCGTGGCGCTGCGTGAAGGTTCGCTGGTGGTGAACTCGTCCCAGGGCGGCGGCACCAAAGACACTTGGGTAGTGGAGGACTAAGACATGCTTTCAAGAACTGCTTCGGACCTCTATTGGATGTCCCGCTACCTGGAGCGCGCCGAGAACCTGGCGCGCATGCTCGAAGTCAGCTATTCGCTGTCGCTGATGCCCCAGGCCGGGCGCGGCGACGGCCAGGCCGAGTTGGCGATGTCGCTGCTGGCGGCCGGTACGCTGGACGATTACAACGCCCGCTATGACGCGCTCAACACCGAGCGCATGCTGCATTTTTTCGCCTTGGATGAAACCAATCCCGGCAGCATCTATAGCTGCCTGCGGGCGGCGCGGACCAACGCCCATGCCGTGCGCGGACGCATCACCGCCGACATGTGGGAGAACATCAACGCCACCTGGCTGGAGATGCGCAACATCGCCAGCAATGGCCTGGGTCGCTACGGCATCAGTCATTTCTGCGAGTGGGTGAAGGAGCGCTCGCACCTGTTCCGTGGCGCGACGTCGGGCACGATCATGCGCAACGATGCCTACTGTTTCATTCGCCTGGGGACGTTCATCGAGCGCGCCGACAACACCTTGCGGCTGCTGGACGCACGCTACGAAATGTTCGGCGAGGAATCGGAGGAGGTCAGCGACAACTCCGCGCGCGGCTACTACCAATGGAGTGCCTTGCTGCGAGCGTTGTCGTCGTTCGAGGCGTTCAACGAGATCTACCGCAACGCGCCAAATGCCGAGCAGGTGTCGGAGATGTTGCTGCTGCGCGCCGACGTGCCGCGCTCGCTGCACGCCTGCATCGAGGAACTGGACCATATCCTCGCCAGCCTGCCGGGCAACAACGGCCGCCCGGCCCAACGTTTGGCAGCGGAGTTGAATGCGCGGCTGCGGTATTCCGGGATCGACGAGATCCTTGCGTCGGGCCTGCACCAGTGGTTGACCGAACTCATCGGCCAGATCCGTCATTTGGGCCAGACCGTCCACGAGTCCTATCTGGAGGTGGTATGAAACTGTCCATACGCCACGACACCACCTACAGCTACGCCGATGAAGTCTGCACCAGCATCCAGTTCCTGCGCCTGACGCCCCGGGACACCCCACGCCAGCGCATCCTGCAATGGCACCTGGAACTGCCGCGCCTGGTGCGTAGCCAGCTTGACCCCTATGGCAACATCCTCCACGTGATGACCATGGACGAGCCCCACGGCGCGCTGATATTGACGGCCTATGGCGAGGTGCAGATCAACCAGGCGGTGGAGATGGAGCCCGATGACCAGTCACCGCTGCCATTCCTGCGCACCAGCCGTCTGACCTTGGCGGATGAAAGTCTCAATGCCTTCGCTGTCGCGCAATGCGGAGCACGACGTGATCGAGGGGCGCTGAGCGACTTGATGAACGGCCTCGCCGACCGCATGCCCTACAGCCCCGGCGCAACGGCCGTCAGCAGCACGGCCGCCGAGGCGTTTGCCGGTGGCGCCGGGGTCTGCCAGGACCATGCCCATGCGTTCGTGGCTTGCGCCCGCAGCCTCGGCGTACCGGCGCGTTATGTGTCCGGCTACCTGTGCACTGAAGATGAAAACCATCTGGCAAGCCACGCCTGGGCCGAGGCCTGGCTGGAGGACGGTTGGTACAGCTTCGATGTGACCAATCGCTTGGTTCGTCCTGACCGCCATTTGAAGTTGGCGGTTGGCCTTGATTACCTCGACGCCTGTCCGGTACGTGGCATGCGCCGAGGTGGCGGGGCGGAGCAGATGCAGGCGCGGGTGCAGGTGAGTTCGATGGTGCAGGTGCAGCATCAGTAATTGGGCTATTGAAGCCCAAGGCCTCTTCGCGAGCAGGCTCGCTCCCAC
>NZ_JAOSHO010000595.1 GCF_025917275.1 Pseudomonas agronomica
GCTCCCTCGCCACGTGATCAGCGCAGGGCTTTTTTCAGGAACGGCGCCGTACGGCTTTCCTCGCAAGCCGCAACAACCTGTGGCACACCGCTCACCACGACCTTCCCACCCTGCGTCCCAGCCCCCGGGCCAATGTCGATGACCCAATCACTTTGCGCCACCACCCGCATGTCATGTTCCACCACCACCACGGTATGGCCTTCGTCCACCAGGCGATTCAGTTGCACCAGCAAGCGATCGACGTCCTGGGGATGCAGGCCGTTGGTGGGCTCGTCCAGCACATACAGCGTCGCGCCCCGGGCCTTGCGTTGCAGTTCCGTCGCCAACTTGATCCGCTGGGCCTCGCCGCCGGACAGCTCGGTGGCCGGTTGGCCGAGGCGCAGGTAACCCAGGCCGATGTCCTGCAGCACCTGCAGCGAACGCCTGGCTGCCGCTTGTTCGGCGAAGACTTCCAGGGCTTGGTTCACCGTCAGTCGCAGCACCTGGGCGATGTCCAGGCCTTGCCAGCGCACTTCCAGGGTCTGCGGGTTGTAGCGGGCCCCGTGGCAGGTCGGGCAGGGGGCATAGACGCTGGGCATGAACAGCAATTCCACGCTGACGAAGCCTTCGCCTTCGCAGGTTTCGCAACGGCCCTTGGCGACGTTGAAGGAAAATCGCCCGGCGTCGTATCCCAAGGCCTGGGCCTGTTCGGTTGCGGCGAAGAGCTTGCGCACGTGGTCGAACAGTCCGGTGTAGGTGGCGAGGTTGGAGCGCGGTGTGCGGCCGATGGGTTTCTGGTCGACCTGGACCAGGCGCTTGATGCTCTCGAGTCCGGCAGTCACGTGGCCGCCGCTGGTCTGCACCGGTTCGTCTTCCAGGCTTTGTTCCTCTGCCTCGGCATTGACGCTGGGCTGGCCCAGGTGGGCACCGACCAGATCCAGCAGGGCCTGGCTGACCAGGCTCGACTTGCCCGAGCCGGAAATGCCGGTCACCGCCGTGAAGCAGCCCAGGGGAAACGCCGCGCTGAGGTTGTCGAGGTTGTTGCGGGTGATGCCTTCCAGGCGCAGCCAATCCTTGGGTTTGCGTGGGGTTCGCGCGGTGACCTGTTCTTCGGCGAACAGGTAGGCGCGGGTCTTGGACTCGACCACGTGCCCAAGGCCTTCGGGCGGACCGCTGTAAAGAATCTTGCCACCTTGCTCGCCCGCGTCGGGGCCGACATCGATGAGCCAGTCGGCGCGGCGCATGGTGTCCAGGTCGTGCTCGACCACGAACACCGAATTGCCCGCCGCCTTCAGGCGTTGCAAGGCGCCGAAGAGGGCTTCGCTGTCGGCAGGGTGCAAACCGGCGGAAGGTTCGTCCAGCACATAGATCACGCCGAACAGTTGGGAGTTGAGCTGGGTCGCCAGGCGCAAGCGTTGCAGTTCGCCGGAGGACAGCGTCGGCGTGCTGCGTTCCAGGGCCAGGTAGCCGAGGCCGAGGTCGATCAGCGTGACGATGCGTTCGAGCAGTTCGGCGGCAATGCGCTGGGCGGCCAGGCGTTTTTCCAGGGACAGGTTGGGCGTGTGGCGCGCGTCGGGCCCGCCGGCGTGTGGGTTGTCGCCCCTGGCCGCGCGTTGCTCGCGGGCTTCGCGGGTCTGGCGGTGGCTGAGCACATCGCCGGGCTCTTCGGGTTGCGCCAGATAATCGGGCGCCGCGACGGTCTTGAGCACGTCGGCCAGTTCCAGCAACGACAGGTTGGACAGCTCGGCGATGTCCAATCCGGCGAAGGTAACGGTCAGCGCCTCGCGCTTGAGGCGCTTGCCGTCGCAAACGGCGCAGGGGCTGGCGCGCATGTATTGGGCCACGCGCTTGCGCATCTGCGCGCTTTGCGAGTGCATGAAGGTGTGCAGCAGGTAGCGCCGGGCACCGCTGAAGGTGCCCTGGTAGCTGGGTTCAAGTTTGCGCTTGAGGGCTTCGCGGGTCTGGGCCGGGGTTAGGCCCGCGTACACCGGGACGGTGGGGGTTTCTTCAGTGAAGAGAATCCAGTCGCGTTGCTTCTTCGGCAGGTCGCGCCAGGGAACGTCGACGTCATAACCCAGGGTCACCAGGATGTCCCGCAGGTTCTGCCCTTGCCACGCCATGGGCCAGGCGGCCACGGCGCGCTCGCGGATGGTCAGCGAAGGATCGGGCACCATGGTGTCTTCGGTCACTTCATGGACTCGGCCCAAACCGTGGCACGCCGGGCAGGCGCCCTGGGGCGTGTTGGGCGAGAAATCCTCGGCGTAGAGCATTGGCTGGTCGGCCGGGTAACTGCCGGCGCGGGAGTAGAGCATGCGGATCAGGCTCGACAACGTGGTGACGCTGCCCACCGAGGACCGCGCGCTCGGCGTGCCGCGTTGTTGCTGCAGGGCAACCGCCGGCGGCAGGCCTTCGATGCTGTCCACGTCAGGCACGCCGACCTGGTCGATCAGACGCCGCGCGTAAGGCGCGACCGACTCGAAGTAGCGACGCTGGGCTTCGGCATAAATCGTGGAGAAGGCCAGCGAGGATTTGCCGGACCCCGACACGCCGGTGAACACCACCAGGGCATCGCGAGGGATGTCGACATCGACGTTCTTGAGGTTGTGCTCGCGGGCGCCACGCACCCGGACGAAACCGGTGCCAGCGGTAGGAGCGGGGGCGGAGCGTGAGTGCATCAAGGATTCCTTATGGGGTCGGTGCATTACAGCGGTGGGGAGCGGACTGCATCACAACGCTGACCATTATGCGACCGGGTTCGACCGCTTGCGTGCGAAAAGAATTCCCGCCGTCTGCGCCGAACCGCTTTCGTGGCGAGGGAGCTTGCTCCCG
>NZ_JAOSHO010000596.1 GCF_025917275.1 Pseudomonas agronomica
GATCTTTTGATCTTTCACTTGAGACTCAAGTGTCAGGGGAAAAGATCGCAGCCTCGTTGCACTCGGCAGCTCCTACGCAGTTGCTACGCAGTTGCTACGCAGCTCTTACGCAGATCCTGCGGGTGCACGTCAGCGGGAGCAATCTTGGCCACAGAGACATCCATTTTTTCAAGGAATGTTCATGAACGACCGACCGGCCAATCAGCTGTTCGATGCCTACTTCACCGCCCGCGACATGCGCGAGATTTTCTGCGATGCGGGGCGGGTACAGGCCATGCTGGACGTCGAGGCCGCATTGGCCCGGGCCGAGGCGCGAGTAGGGCTGATTCCCCACGACGCAGTGGCACCGATCGAGAACGCCTGCCGTGCCCAGCTGTACGATTTTTCGGCATTGAGCGAAGCGATCGCCAGTGCCGGCAATTCGGCGATCCCGCTGGTCAAGGCGCTGAGCAAGCGCATCGCTACCGAGAGCGCCGAGGCTGAGCGTTATGTGCACCTGGGGGCGACCAGCCAGGACGTGATGGACAGCGGACTGGTGCTGCAACTGCGCCAGGCGTTGGGCTTGATCGAGGACGAATTGGCGCAACTGGCCGCCACCCTGGCCCGACAAGCCGAACGTTACGCCGCCACGCCGTTGGCCGGTCGAACCTGGCTGCAACACGCCACACCGGTCACCCTGGGCATGAAAATCGCCGGTTGGCTGGGGGCGATCACCCGCAGTCGCCAGCGCTTGAGCGAGCTCAAGCCACGCCTGCTGGTGCTGCAATTTGGCGGCGCCTCCGGGACACTCGCCGCCTTGGGCGACCAGGCGCTGCCGGTCGCCGAAGCCTTGGCCGCCGAGTTGCGACTGACCCTGCCGGAACAACCGTGGCACACCCAGCGCGATCGTCTGGTGGAGTTCGGCGCGGTGCTGGGGTTGATCGCCGGCAGCCTGGGCAAGTTGGGGCGCGACATCAGCCTGCTGATGCAGACCGAGGCCGGCGAAGCATTCGAACCCTCCGCGCCGGGCAAGGGCGGTTCGTCGACCATGCCCCACAAGCGCAACCCGGTGGGCGCGGCGGTGTTGATCGGCGCGGCGACGCGCGTGCCTGGCTTGGTGTCGACGCTGTTCAGCGCCATGCCCCAGGAACACGAGCGCAGCCTGGGCCTGTGGCACGCCGAATGGGAAACCCTGCCGGAGATCTGCTGCCTGGTCTCGGGCGCCTTGCAACAGGCGCGGCTGTTGGCCGACGGGCTGGAAGTGGACGCGGCGCGCATGGCCCGCAACCTGGAACTGACTCAGGGCTTGGTGCTGGCGGAAGCGGTAAGCATCGTCCTGGCCCAGCGTGTGGGGCGCGACACTGCGCATCATTTGCTTGAACAATGCTGCAAGCGCGCCGTGGCCGAACAGCGGCATCTACGCGATGTGCTGGGGGACGAACCCCAGGTCACCGCGCAGTTATCCACCAGCGAACTCGATCACCTGCTCGACCCGGCCCACTACCTTGGCCAAGCCCAAACCTGGGTCGCCCGGGCCGTGGCCGAACACCTTGCCTTGAATGCCTGAAAGGAGATTGTTGTGGGATTCATCAAACTCGCCGAGGGCGATCTGAATTACCGATTCGACGGGTCGCAAGATGCCCCGGTGTTGCTGCTTTCCAACTCCCTGGGCACTGATTTGCACATGTGGGACGAACAGGTCCCGGCCTTTAGCGAGCATTTTCGCGTGCTGCGTTTTGACACTCGCGGCCATGGTCAATCGCTGGTGACCGAAGGCCCCTACAGCATCGAGCAACTGGGCCGCGATGTGCTGGCGATGCTTGATCAACTGAGCATCGACAAAGTGCATTTCTGTGGCTTGTCCATGGGCGGGTTGATCGGTCAGTGGCTGGGCATTCATGCCGGCGAACGCCTGCGCAAATTGGTGGTGTGCAACACGGCCGCCAAGATCGGCGATCCGTCGATGTGGAACCCGCGCATCGAAACCGTGCTGCGCGATGGCAAGGATGCGATGGTGGCGTTGCGTGACGCCTCGATTGCCCGATGGTTTACCCCGGACTTCGCCGAGGCCCAGCCTGCGACGGCAAAAAAAATTACCGACATGCTGGCCGCCACGTCGCCCCAAGGTTATGCAGCCAACTGTGCGGCGGTACGTGATGCCGATTTCCGCGAGCAGTTGACGTCGATTCGTGTGCCGCTGCTGGTGATCGCTGGCACCGAAGATGCCGTGACACCGCCGTCGGGTGGGCACTTTATCCAGGCGCGGGTCAGTGGGGCCGAATACGCCGAGTTTTACGCTGCACATCTTTCCAACGTCCAGGCTGGTGCTGCGTTCAGCGCGCGGGTGCTGGATTTCCTGCTTGATTCCGGCCGGGCCTGAGGAGTTTTCTGTGGACGAGAAACAACGTTACGACGAAGGCATGCAGGTACGCCGCGCCGTGCTGGGCGATGCCCACGTGGATCGCAGCCTCAATGCCTTGACCGAATTCAACAGTGAATTCCAGGAGATGATCACCCGTCACGCCTGGGGCGACATCTGGACCCGCCCGGGACTGCCGCGCCATACCCGCAGCCTGATCACCATCGCCATGCTGATCGGCATGAACCGCAACGAAGAACTCAAGCTGCACCTGCGCGCCGCCGCCAACAATGGCGTGAGCCGCAGCGAGATCAAGGAAGTGATCATGCAGAGCGCCATCTACTGCGGCATCCCGGCGGCCAATGCCACCTTCCACCTGGCCGAATCGGTCTGGGATGAACTGGGCGTCGAATCGCGGGGTTGAGACCCACCCCCGATCCCTGTGGGAGCGAGCCTGCTCGCGAAAGCG
>NZ_JAOSHO010000597.1 GCF_025917275.1 Pseudomonas agronomica
TCGGCCAGCAGGGCTTCTGGAAGCTCGACCTGGAAGTGGCGCCCCATACACTGATCCCACGTCCCGACACCGAGTTGCTGGTGGAAACCGCGTTGGCCTTGTTGCCAGCCGAACCGGCCCGGGTCCTCGACCTGGGCACCGGCAGCGGCGCGATTGCCCTGGCGTTGGCCAGCGAACGTCCGGCCTGGACAGTCACGGCAGTCGACCGGGTGCTCGAAGCGGTGGCCCTGGCCGAACGCAATCGCCAGCGCCTGGACCTGCGCAACGTGACGGTGGCGAGCAGTCACTGGTTCAGCGCCCTGGAGGGCGAACGTTTCGGACTGATCATCAGCAACCCGCCCTATATCGCCGCCAGCGATCCGCACCTGGCCGAGGGCGACGTGCGCTTCGAACCGGCCAGTGCCCTGGTCGCCGGGCCGGACGGGCTTGATGACCTGCGCACAATTGTCGACCAGGCCCCGAATCATCTCGAGGCGGGCGGCTGGTTGATGCTCGAACACGGTTACGACCAGGCTGAAGCGGTGCGCGACCTGTTGAGTGGCCGAGGGTTTGCCGAAGTCCACAGTCGCAAGGACCTGGGAAGCCATGAACGCATCAGCCTGGGACGCCTGCCGTGCTGAACGATCAGGAATTGCTGCGCTACAGCCGACAGATTCTGTTGCAACACGTCGACATCGACGGACAATTGCGCCTCAAGCAGGGCCGCATATTGATCATCGGCCTGGGCGGCCTCGGCGCTCCGGTGGCGTTGTACCTCGCCGCCGCTGGCGTGGGCGAGATGCACCTGGCGGACTTCGACACGGTCGACCTGACCAACCTCCAGCGGCAGATCATCCACGACACCGACAGCGTGGGCCTGAGCAAGGTCGAATCAGCGATGCGGCGCCTGACCGCCATCAATCCCGAGGTCCGGCTGGTGCCTCACCCGGCCGCCCTGGACGAAGACAGCCTGGCTGATGCGGTGGTGGCGGTGGACGTGGTGCTGGATTGCTCGGACAATTTTTCCACGCGCGAAGCGGTGAACGCTGCCTGTGTCGCGGCGGGCAAGCCATTGGTCAGCGGCGCGGCGATTCGTCTGGAAGGACAATTATCGGTGTTCGATCCGCGTCGCGCCGAAAGTCCGTGTTATCACTGTCTCTATGGTCACGGCAGCGAAGCTGAATTGACCTGCAGCGAGGCCGGCGTACTTGGCCCGCTCGTGGGGTTGGTGGGCAGTCTCCAGGCGCTCGAGGCGTTGAAGTTGCTGGCGGGTTTCGGTGAGCCGCTGGTGGGGCGCTTGTTGTTGATCGATGCCTTGGGCACGCGTTTTCGCGAATTGCGGGTCAAGCGTGATCCGGGTTGCAGCGTCTGTGGCAAGCCGACATGAGTGAAGCGCCGGTCGGTGTGTTCGATTCCGGGGTCGGCGGGCTGTCGGTGCTGGGTGAGATCCGTCGGTTGCTGCCAAATGAATCTCTCCTGTATATCGCTGACTGCGGGCATATCCCTTACGGCGAGAAGAGCCCGGAATTCATTCGCGAGCGATGCGCGATCATTGCGGGCTTTCTCCAGCGCGAAGGCGCCAAGGCGCTGGTAGTCGCTTGCAACACCGCGACGGTGGCCGGAGTCGCCGACCTGCGTCGCGATTACCCCGAGTGGCCCATCGTCGGCATGGAGCCAGCGGTCAAGCCTGCAGCCGCTGCCACTCGAAGCGGCATCGTGGGTGTGCTGGCAACCACGGGCACCTTGCAGAGCGCCAAGTTCGCTGCGTTGCTCGATCGTTTCGCCACGGATGTCCGGGTCATCACCCAGCCCTGCCCAGGGCTGGTGGAGTTGATCGAGGCCGGCGACCTGAACAGCCCGGCCTTGCGTCAATTGTTGCAAGGCTACGTGACTCCGTTGCTGGCGGCCGGTTGCGACACGTTGATCCTCGGCTGCACGCACTATCCATTCCTCAAGCCATTGCTCCAGCAGATGGTTCCAGAACATATCAGCTTGATCGATACGGGCGCCGCGGTGGCTCGGCAACTTCAGCGCCTGTTGGCCGAGCGGAATCTACTGGCCCACGGGCCGGCCAGTGAAACGCAATTCTGGACCAGCGCAGATCCGCTACATTTAAGAAAAATCCTACCGACCCTATGGGATTCTTCTGACATTGTGCGAAACTTCGAACTGTAAAAAAAACGTGAAAATTGTGTAAATCGAGCTGAACTTCTGATTTGGCGCCGATTTCTATAGCTCTGTCCGTTGTAAGAAAAAACTAACTAGGCTGTCGGAAAAGGATGTTTCTAATGAAGCGTTTATTCTGCTTTGCCGCGTTTGCGGCTGCGTTGCTGGGGCACACTTACACCGCGCAGGCGGCTGGGGTCGAGTTCGGGGTTGGCCAGACTGGCGACTCGACCATGACCTATCGCCTGGGCATGCAATTCGATTGGGACAAAACTTGGTTGCAGAGCGACGTGGGGCGCCTGACCGGTTACTGGAGCGGTGCCTACACGTATTGGGAAGGGGACAAGACCTCCAGCAACCATAGCCTGTCGTTCTCGCCCGTCTTTGTTTATGAGTTTGCGGGTCAGAACGTGAAGCCTTACATCGAAGCGGGTATCGGCGTCGCGCTGTTTGAAAATACCGAAATTGAAACCAACAATCTCGGCACAGCGTTCCAGTTCGAAGACCGTGTCGGTTTCGGCCTGCGCTTCAATGGCGGACATGAAGTGGGCATCCGCGCTACCCACTACTCCAACGCCGGCATCAAGTCGACCAATGATGGTGTGGAAAGCTACGCCCTGCACTACACGATGCCGTTGTAAGAGACAGCTTGGGAA
>NZ_JAOSHO010000598.1 GCF_025917275.1 Pseudomonas agronomica
GCAAGCTCCCTCGCCACGGGATTTCATAACATCCTCAGCACTGCCGATAAGGCAGTGCCGTCCTGGCCTCTTCGGCATACGCCATCACGCCCTCATGCTCGCGTGCGAGAAAATCCGCCACCGCCGCTTTCAGGCCTGGATGACGCAGGTAGTGCCACGAGCGCGTGATCACCGGTTCGAACCCGCGAATCAATTTGTGCTCGCCCTGTGCTCCGGCATCAAAACGCTGCAGGCCGTTGGCAATCGCGTAGTCCATGCCCTGGTAGAAACATGTCTCGAAATGCAGGCGATCGAATTCCGCCAGGCAACCCCAATAACGCCCATAAAAACTGTCGCCGCCCACCAGGCTGAACGCCATCGCCACTGGCCGTGAACCTTGCTTGGCCAGCACCACGCGAATGGCCTCGGGCATGCGCTCCGCCAGCAGGCTGAAGAACGCACGGGTCAGATAAGGCGCCTGCCGACGCACCGCGTAGGTATTGGCGTAACAGGCGTAGACAAAGTCCCACTGCGCCTCGTCCAGTTGATGGCCTTCCAGCCATTCGAAGTCAATGCCCTGCCCCGCCACCTGCTCGCGTTCCTTGCGCATCTGCTTGCGCTTGCGGGAACTGAGCGCATCGAGGAAATCCTGGAAATCCCGATAGCCGCGATTCTGCCAGTGGTATTGGCAGCCGATCCGCTGCAACCAGCCCTCTTGCCCAGCCAGCGCGGCGTCGGTGGAGGCATCGGTGAAGTTGATGTGAGCGCTGGAAAGCCCCTCGATTTCCAGATAGCCCGGCAGGCTGCCGAGCAACTCCAAGCCGTCCTCCGCACGCGCCGCCAACAGTCGCGGGCCGCTGACCGGACTGAACGGCACCGCCGTGAGCAGCTTGGGGTAATAGTCGATACCGGCCCGGGCGCAAGCGTCGGCCCAGCCGTGATCGAACACGTACTCACCGTAGGAATGCCATTTGCGATAACTGGGCAACGCCGCCAGCAACCGCTCCTCCTCGAGGTGCAGCAGATGCTCGGGCTGCCACCCGGTATGCGAACCCAGGCTGGCGCTGTCTTCCAGGGCGGTGAGAAAAGCGTGGCGCAGGAAGGGTTGGTTGACGGGCACCAGCGCGTCCCACTCGTGTGGCGCGATGGCGGACAGGCTGTCCAAGACGTGAAGCGGCATGCGGTTCCCCGGGATCCAGACGACGGATTGCGCGAGTATCGCCGATCCTGACCGGACGGGGATAAAAAAACCCCGCCAGAGGCGGGGTTCAAAGGAGCTGTAACGGATGAAAGTGCAGCGGTGTATCAGGTCAAAGCGATTTAGAACACGTACTGGGCGCGCATCACAAAGCCGTCGCCATCGTCATCACCGTTGACGTTGGTGACCTTGTCGGTCTTGGCCTTGACGTAGGCGGCCGAGATTTTCACCGCTTCGTTGGCGTACCAGTTCACGCCCAGGTTGTGCACCTTGGCTTCGGCGTCGCCCACGTCACGGGTCGCGGTAGCGGTGGTGATGTTGTCGTCTTCGACGGTCATGCTGTCGTAGCGATAGAACACTTCCCAGGCGCCGATGGACTTGTTCTGCGGTTTGATCGCGTCGAACTTGCCGACTTTATAGCCGCGAGATTCGCCCGTGAGGGTGTAGGCACCCTGGACGTAGAAGCCGTGGCCCTTGATGTCTTCGAAACCGTCCGCGTCAGCCTTGGTCTTGCGGGTGATGTACTCACCCTGGATCGACGCTGGGCCCATGGCGAAAGCGGCTTCCAGGCCGAAAGCAGTGTCGCGGTCGTACGAGCCGGCCGGGGAGTTGTTGGCGCCGCCCAATACCGGACGGTTGCCGTTTGGACCGGCGTCATTGCCGCCCAGGGTTTCAACACCACGCATGCCCAGGCGGGAACGGTAGCGCGCATCGAACACGGTGTCGGACACATCACGGGAAGCCACGTTCAGACCGAAGTGCAACACGTTGCCGGCGTCGTGCATCGGTGCGAACACGAAGCGACCGTTGACTTGCTTGACGCTGTCGCCGTCGGTGTCGTCGGTGTCCTTGCTGAAGACGCCTGCCGAGGCATAGAACGAATCGGCGAAGGTGCTCGACGCCTGGATGCCCAAGCCGTTCTGGTGGCTGTTGGCCCAGTCGATCAGGTCGTAGGCGGCGTTACGCTCTGGCGCGGTAACCCACTTGGAGCTGGTGGCTTTTTCCAGGCCGAAATCGGGGTCGAAACGACCGACTTTGATCGAAACAGGCTTGAAGCCGTTGTAGGCCAGCGACGCTTCGTCGAAGTAGCCGTTGTCGGAGTCGCCACTGTTGTGGGACATGTCGTAGTTGATGGTGTAGGCCCAATCCGTGTACAGCACGCCGGACAGTTCCAGGAAGGCACGACGGATGTAAGCGGCGTCTGCCGAGTTGCCGTTGTCGGTGTAGATACCATCGAACTTGCTGTAGTCAGCCTGCAAACGACCGCCGAGCTTGAAGCTGAACTCTTTGTCAGTGGTAGCGACCTCCAGGCCGCCCTTGGTCTTGACCACGATATCGGCGCCGTCAGTGGTCACGGTGCCGGCGAAAGCCTGGGCGGTTACTGCCATTGCCAGTGCGCTGGCGGCAACACCTGCGAAGTGCTTACGGATCATCGAAGAATTCCCCTAGTTGGTAGTCTATGCGTTAGAAAACACGCGGAACTGGGCCCGCTGGTGTTGGGAGGGGATCTTGGCGACGGGGTGTGTCAGGCAAGTTGCTATCACATAAAGATTTTATGACAGCGGAACTTTTTACTTCGAAAGGAAATAACAAAAATGCCACAAAACTGTGGG
>NZ_JAOSHO010000599.1 GCF_025917275.1 Pseudomonas agronomica
GGGATTGTGCTTGAGGGCGCGAGCCTAGCAGACGGTTGGTACAAGTTGTAGCTTGCGCGATTAATGTTGTCTGGTAGAATCCGCGGCCTAATTACGTGCGGTATTCAACAATAGTGTTGGGTGGCGGCACGCTAGCCTGAGGAAAACACCATGAAAACCGATATCCATCCAGACTATCCAGTTGTGGCTGTAACCTGCAGCTGCGGCAACAAGTTCGAAACTCGTTCGACCTACGGCAAAGCCCTGGCGATCGACGTTTGCAACGAATGCCACCCGTTCTACACCGGTAAGCAAAAGACTCTGGATACCGGCGGCCGCGTTCAGAAGTTCGCCGATCGTTTCGGTGCTTTCGGCGCCAAGAAAGCCTAAGGCTGATTATCTTGGAAAGTCGTTCCGGCTATTCCAGGCTAATGAAAAAGGCGTCCCTTGTGGGCGCCTTTTTTGTGCCTGCGATTTGGTTCTGTGGTGCCCAGGCGTCCTGCCCCCTGCCGGGCGAGCTGCCTGAAGTGGCTGTGCAGCGTGTGGTGGACGGCGACACGTTGTATCTCCAGGACGGCCGTCGCATCCGCATGATCGGCCTCAACAGCCCGGAGCTGGGCAAGCGCGGGCGTGCAGACGAACCGTTCGCCGTGGCGGCGCGCCAGCGACTCGAGGCGCTGGTGGCTGCCAGTGCCGGCCGGGTCAAGGTATCGCCCGGTGAAGATGATCAGGACGATTACGGGCGCACGCTCGCCCACGTCTATGACCGCCAGGGCCGCAACCTGGAAGAGCAACTGATTGCCGATGGGCTGGGCTTCCTGGTGGCCGTCGCGCCCAATGTCGACCTGGTCGAGTGTCAGCAGGCGGCCGAACGTCAGGCACGACAAGCCGGGCTCGGGATATGGAAGAAGTCTCCGATCATGCGAGCTGAGCAAATCAATACGGGCGGTTTTGCGTTGGTCCGTGGTCGTGTAGACAGCGTGCAGCGCAATCGCGGCGGCATCTGGATAGAAATGCAGGGAGCGGTTGTCTTGCACATTGCCCCCAATCTTCAGCGGAACTTTGACGCCTCGATGCTCAAGCACCTGGAAGGCCGGACGATCGAGGCGCGCGGCTGGGTCGTCGATCGTTCCCGGCGCGGGGCGGCCAAGCCCGGGCAGGCGCGATGGATGCTGCCGGTGACCGATCCGGCGATGTTGCAACCGGTACTTTGACAAAAAATATTGTAGACATTTTCGTTGCCAATTGTATGCATCAAGCCCTTGTGTTTCGCTGCTCTTGGTCCAAAGTCGTAGGGCAGGGCGCTTGACAGGAGTGACTGGTCAGTCTTGTAGGGACTTTGCGAGGCGCGTATCCTCGGCGGTCCGTCTGTCCAACACAGTAAAAAGCGGAATGCCCACATGTCTGATCTGAAAACTGCCGCTCTCGAATATCACGCTAATCCTCGTCCGGGTAAGCTGAGTGTCGAGCTCACCAAGGCCACCGCTACTGCCCGCGACCTGTCGCTGGCCTACAGCCCCGGCGTAGCCGAACCGGTCCGCGAAATCGCTCGCGACCCTGAACTGGCCTACAAGTACACCGGCAAGGGCAACCTGGTTGCAGTCATTTCCGATGGCACCGCGATTCTCGGCCTGGGTAACCTCGGCCCACTGGCTTCCAAGCCGGTCATGGAAGGCAAGGGTGTTCTGTTCAAGCGTTTCGCCGGTATCGACGTGTTCGACATCGAAGTCGACTCCGAAAGCCCGCAAGCCTTCATCGACACCGTCAAGCGCATCTCCATCACCTTCGGCGGCATCAACCTGGAAGACATCAAGGCACCTGAGTGCTTCGAGATCGAGCGCGCCCTGATCGAACAGTGCGACATCCCGGTTTTCCACGATGACCAGCACGGTACCGCGATCGTGACCGCGGCCGGCATGATCAACGCCCTGGAAATCGCTGGCAAAACCCTGCCGGAAGCCAAGATCGTCTGCCTGGGTGCTGGCGCTGCGGCCATCTCCTGCATGAAATTGCTGGTGAGCATGGGCGCCAAGATCGAAAACATCTTCATGGTTGACCGTACCGGCGTGATCCACTCCGGCCGTGACGACCTGAACCAGTACAAGGCCGTGTTCGCCCACGCCACCGACAAGCGCTCCCTGGCGGACGCGCTGGACGGCGCCGACGTGTTCGTCGGCCTGTCGGGCCCGAACCTGCTGAGCGCGGAAAACCTGCTGCGCATGGCGCCGAACCCGATCGTGTTCGCCTGCTCGAACCCGGATCCGGAAATCTCCCCGGAGCTGGCTCACGCAACCCGCGACGACGTGATCATGGCCACCGGCCGTTCGGACTACCCGAACCAGGTCAACAACGTACTGGGCTTCCCGTTCATCTTCCGTGGTGCCCTGGACGTTCGCGCCAAGCGCATCAACGAAGAAATGAAAGTCGCTGCCGCCAACGCCCTGCGTGAACTGGCCAAGCTGCCGGTACCGCAGGAAGTGTGCGACGCCTACGGCGGCATCAAGCTGGAATTCGGTCGTGAGTACATCATCCCGAAACCAATGGACGCGCGCCTGATCACCCTGATCTCCGACGCCGTGGCCAAGGCCGCCATCGAGACGGGTGTTGCAACCCTGCCGTACCCGAAGAACTACCCGCTCAAGAGCGTGGATGACGTGTTCAACGGCTAAGCTGTTGTAGCGCTTCAACAAAAAGCCCCGGCTCTGATGAGTCGGGGCTTTTTTGTGCCTGCCGATTTTGTGTGGCCACTGCAAATCCATGTGGGAGCGAGCCTGCTCGCGAAGGCGTCAGCCCAGGCAACCCAAAACC
>NZ_JAOSHO010000006.1 GCF_025917275.1 Pseudomonas agronomica
CAGGCGCTGGCTCGGCAGGCCCGGGTCCAGCGGCAGGTAACCGCCGCCGGCCTTGAAGCTGCCGATGATCATGCCGAGCAAATCCAGGTCGCGCTCAGCCAGCAGCGCCACTGGCTGGTCGAGACCGACGCCCGCCTCGATCAGCGCATGACCGAGGCGGTTGCTGCGCTCGTTCAACTCGGCGTAAGTCCAGGTGTCGTCCCGACAACTGGCGGCAACGCGTTGCGGATACGCCGCCACCTGGGCCTCGAACAACTCGACGTAACTCTGTTCCAGCGGATAGGCACGCGCGCTCTGGTTGCAGCCCTCGATGAGGAAAGCCTTTTCTTCAGCACCAATCAGCGGCAGCTCGGCCATGTCGCCGTGAAAACCCTCCATCAACGCCAGCAGCAATCGCTTGAACTCGCCCAGCAGCCCTTGGACCGTCGACTCATCGAAGTAACGCTGGTCGTAGGACAGGTGCAGCCCCAGGTCGTCGCCGGGATAACACACCGCCGTCAGCGGGAAGTTGGTGTGGGTGCGGCCTGAATCCGAGGTGGCATTGAGGCTCTGGGCGCGGTCCAGCACCGAAACCTCCACCGGCGCGTTCTCGAACACGAACAGGCTGTCGAACAACGGCTGGCCCTTGGGCAGCTCGCTGACTTCCTGGATGCTCACCAGCGGCAGGTATTCGTATTCGCGCAGTTGCATGTTGCTGTCCAGCAAGCCGTTGAGCCATTGGCGCACGCTGCAGCGCTGGTCATCCGCCGGGATCCGCACCCGCAAGGCAACGCTGTTGATGAACAGCCCCACCGTGCGCTGCATCTGCGGCAGTTCCACCGGACGCCCGGCCACGGTGACGCCGAACAATACGTCGCGATCACCGCTGATACGGCGCAACACCAGGGCCCACGCGGCCTGGGCGAAGGTGTTGACGGTCAATTGATGGGCCTGGGCCAGCTCGCGCAGGCGCGCACCGTCCCGGGCGTCGAGGCGGGTGTAGCAATCGCCGACAACCATGCCGCCGCTCTCACCGGCGTGTTCGCGCAGGAACGGCCGGTCACCCGGGATCGGCGTGGTCCGCTCGAAGCCTTGCAGGTTCTGTTTCCACCATTGCCGGGCTTCGGCCAGGCCCTGGCGCTGCAGCCAGCCAATATAGTCGCGATAGCGCGGCGGCACGGCCAGGCGAGGCTCGCGCTGTTCACCGAGGGCGGTGTAGATCTCGAAGAAATCATCCATCAGCAACGAACGGCACCACGCATCGATGAGGATGTGGTGGTTGCTCATCATGAACCAGTAGCGCGCCGCGCCGACCCGGATCAGGCGCAAGTGGAACGGGGCCTCGTTCAACAGATCGAAACCGGCCTCGCGCTCGCGCTTGAGCAGCGCTTGGAGCTTGGGCTCCTGGGCGTCGTCGGGCACTTGCGTCCAGTCGAGGTATTCCACCGGCGTGCGGCCGGGCTTGTGGATGACCTGCAGCATGTCTTCGCCGACGTTCCAGCAGAACGAGGCGCGCAAGGCTTCGTGACGGGCGATCACCGCTTGCCAGGCCTGGGCGAACCGCTGCGGGTCGAGTTCGCTGTTGATGCGGTAGCGGTCCTGCATGTAGTACAGGCCCGTGCCCGGCTCCAGCAAGGTATGCAGCAACATGCCTTCCTGCATCGGCGTCAGTGGGTAGACGTCTTCGATCTCCGTGGCCGGCACCGGCAGGTTGTCCAGCTGTGCCTGGGTCAGTTTCGCCAGCGGGAAGTCCGACGGCGTCAGGCCGCCTGCCTCGTCCGTCAGGCAATGTTCGATCAGGTGCTGCAATTCCTCGAGGTAGGCGTCGGCCAGCGCGGCGATGGCCTCGCGGTCATGACGCTCGGCGCTGAAGGTCCAGCGCAGCGCCAGTTCGCCGCCACTGACCTGGCAGTCGAGGCTCAGTTCGTTGGGCAGCGGTGCGTCGGGGTCATGGATCGCGCCAAGCGCTTCGTCCAGCGGGCGGAACAGCGCGTCCTGACCGAGGGTATGGTCAAGCTGGCCGAGGTAGTTGAAGGTGATCGTCGCTTGCGGCAAGCCGGCCATCGCCTCGCGGGTGCCGATGTCTGCCAGGTAACGCAGCACGCCATAGCCGAGGCCCTTGTGCGGCACCGCGCGCAGCTGTTCCTTGATGGCTTTGATCGAGGTGCCGACATCATCGCCTGACGGGCACAGGCGCAGCGGATAGACGCTGGTGAACCAACCCACGGTGCGAGTCAGGTCGATGTCATCGAACAGCGCCTCGCGGCCATGTCCTTCGAGCTGGACCAGCACCGATTCATGCTGGCTCCAACGGCACAGCACCCGGGCCAAAGCGGTGAGCAACAGGTCATTGACCTGGGTGCGATAGGCGCTGGGCGCTTGTTGCAGCAATTGCCGTGTGCGCTCGGCGTCCAGGCGCAGGCTGACGATGTCGGCATGCCGTTCCTGGCGCCCGCCGTCGGGACGGGCGCAAGGCAGCGTTACGTCCGGACCGCTCAACTGGCCTTGCCACCAGCTCAACTCTTCGCGCAGGGACTCACTGCCGGCGTAAGCCTGCAAACGCGCGGCCCAGTCACGGAACGGGCTGGTCTTGGCCGGCAATTGCAGCGTTTGTCTGTCGATACATTGGCGGTAGGCCGTTTGCAGGTCGTCCATCAGCACTCGCCACGAGACACCGTCCACCACCAAGTGGTGAATCGCGATCAGCAGGCGCTGCCGACCGTCAGGCAACGCTGCCAACACGGCCCGCAGCAGCGGCCCGCTCGACAGCGCAAAGCCTCGCTGTGCCTGGGCAAACACGGCTTCGCAGGCGTGCGGCGAATCCACCGACACCGCCTCCAGCAGCGCCCCTTCGAACACTGGCTGATGCTCGGCGCGCCAGTGCCCGGCGCGGTTGCCGAAGCCCAGGCGCAAGGCGTCGTGCTGCTCGAACACCGCGCGCAACGCTTGCTCCAGGTGACCTGTTTCCAAGCGCAGGGTCGGCTCCAGCAACAGCGCCTGGTTCCAGTGCTGACGGTTGGGTATTTCACTGGCGAAGAACCAATGCTGGATCGGCGTCAGCCCCGAGTCACCGCTCAACAATCCTTGCTCGGCACTCAACTGTTCGCTGCGCGTGGCGATGGTCGCCAGGGCCTGCACGGTCTGGTGCTGAAACAAGTCGCGAGGGGTGAAATGAAGGCCCTGTTGCCGGGCCCGGCTGACGACCTGGATCGACAGGATCGAATCGCCGCCCAGCTCGAAGAAATTGTCGTTGAGGCCGACCTGCCTGACATTCAACACGTCGCACCAGATCGTCGCCAACGCTTGCTCCAAGGCACTGCTCGGCGCCACGTACTGTTGGCGATTGAGTTCCGGATCGGGCATCGGCAAGGCGCGGCGGTCGAGCTTGCCGTTGGCGGTCAGCGGCATGCTCGGCAACAAGATCAAGTGCGCAGGCACCATGTAGTCCGGCAGTTGCGCCTTGAGGTGATTCTTCAGCGCTTCGCGCAGCGCCGCTTGCCCGGCGCCATCCTGTTCGGCGATGTCGCTGACCAGGTAGCCGGCCAATTGCTTGCCGCCCGGCATATCCAAGGCCAGTACCACGGCCTCGCGCACGGCGTCGTGTTCCAGCAGGCGGTTTTCGATTTCTCCCAGTTCGATACGGAAACCGCGAATCTTCACCTGATGGTCGATCCGTCCGAGGTATTCCACTTGGCCGTCGGCGCACTGACGCACCAGGTCCCCGGTGCGATATAGCCGTCCGCCGTCGGCGGTAAACGGGTCGGCGACAAAACGCTCGGCGGTCATGCCCGGGCGCTGATGGTACCCCTGGGCCAACCCGGCGCCGCCGACATACAACTCACCCGTCGCGCCTTGCGGCACCAAGGCCAGGTCGGCGTCGAGAATATAAGCGACGCGAGCGCCGATCACGTTGCCGATCGGTACGCTGCCGACGCCCTCCTCAAGTTGTTCCGGGGCCAGGCTCGCCAACGGCATGACCACGGTTTCGGTCGGGCCGTAGGCGTTGAAGAACAGGTTCGGGCTGAACGCGGCGCGGATGCGCTGCAGGTGTTCGCCGGTCAGGGCTTCGCCACCGGTGATGCACATGCGCACCGGCAGCGTCTGGCCCTGGGTTGCCAGCCATTGCGCCAATTGGCTGCCATAGCTGGGGGTGAAACCGAGGATATTGATGCAGTGTTGGCGGATCAGGCCGCAGATTTCCTCGGCATCCCACTGGCCCTGGGCGCGCAGCACCACGTGGGCGCCACTGAGCAACGGCACCAGCAAGCGCTCGGTGGCGGCGTCGAAATTGATCGAGTAGAAATGCAGTTCGCAGTCATCGGGACGCATGCCGAAGCGCTGGATCACCGCTTGGCAGTGCATGGCGATCTCACCGTGGGACACCACCACCCCCTTGGGTTTGCCGGTGGAGCCGGAGGTGTAGATCAGATAGGCCTGGTGCTGCGGCAGGTTGATCAGCGGCGGCGACTGGTCGGGATAATCCGCCAGGGCCGCACGGTCGTCTTCCAGGCACCAGCGCTGCACGCCTTCCGGCAGCTGACCGATGGCCTGGAACATGGCCCGATCGCTGAGCAGCAAGCCGACGCCGCTGTCCTCGATCATGTAGAGCAAGCGGTCCAGTGGGTATTCCGGATCCAGCGGCACGTAGGCGCCACCCGCCTTGAGGATCGCCAGCAGGCCGACGACCAAATCCAGCGAGCGCTCCAGGGCCAGCCCTACCCGGACCTGCGGCCCGACACCACGTTCGCGCAACATCCAGGCCAGGCGATTGGCCCGGCGCTCGAGTTCGGCATAGGCCAGCGTCTGGCCGGCGAACGTCAGCGCCGGCGCGTCCGGGCGCAGCCGGGCCTGTGCTTCGAACAATGAATGGATGCATTGATCGAGAAGATGCTCGCCCGGCTCTTCGCCGAGGCTGTCGAGCAACTGCTGCTGTTCACTGGCGTCCAGCAGCGGCAGCTCGCTCAGCCGCCGAGCCGGATCCACCAGCAGCGCTTCCAACAGGTTGCGCCAATGCCCGGCCATGCGGGCGATGCGAGGTTCGTCGAACAGGTCGGTGCTGTAGGTCAGGCAGCAGCCCAGGCGTTGGTCCAGGTCGGTGACTTCCAGGTTGAGGTCGAACTTGGTCGCCCGCGCATCGTTGACCAGATAATCGACGCTCATACCGGCCAGCGTGCGGCTCTGCTGGAATTCCCAGCGCTGCACGTTGCACATCACTTGGAACAGCGGGTTGTACGCCGCGCTGCGCGGCGGTTGCAGGGCTTCGACCAAATGATCGAACGGCAAGTCCTGGTGGGACTGGCCCTCGATCACCGTGTGGCGCACCTGCTCGAACAGCTCGCCCACCGACATCTGCCCGTCGAGCTGGCAGCGCAGCACTTGGGTATTGAGGAACGCGCCGATCAGCCCTTCGCTTTCCGGACGGATGCGGTTGGCCACCGGCGCGCCGATGCGCAGGTCGACCTGGCCGCTGTAGCGATAGAGCAGCACGGCCAGGGCGGCGGTCATGGTCATGAACAGGGTCAAGCCATGTTCGGCGTTGAAGGCACGGACCCGTGCGGCCAAGTCATCGCTGAGGTCGAAACGGAACAGTTCGCCGCGATGGCTTTGCACCGGCGGACGCGGACGGTCCGCCGGCAATTCCAACAAGGGATGTTCGCGGCCCAGTTGCGTGGTCCAGTAATCGAGCTGGCGCTGGCGCTCACCGGATTCCAGCCATTGGCGCTGCCAGGCGCTGTAGTCCAGGTATTGCACCGGCAACGGCTCCAGCGGTGACTCGCGGTCGTCGATGAAGGCTTCGTACAGTGCACTGAGCTCACGGGCGAAAATGTCCATTGCCCAGCCTTCGGTGACGATGTGGTGCAGCGTCAGCACCAGGTAATGTTCGCGCTCGGCGGTCTTGACCAGGCAGGCCCGCAGCAGCGGCCCGGTTTCCAGGTCGAAGGGCTCGTGGGCCTCGCTGTCCGCCAGCTGCTGCACGCGCTGTTGGCGAAGGTCGGCGTCGAGCATGGAAAAATCTTTCCAGTCCATGCGCAGGCCCGTCTCGTCGTGCACCTGCTGGCGCGGCACGCCGTCGGTGCTCGGGAACGTGGTGCGCAGGGTTTCATGGCGCAGGATCAAGGCCTGCAACGCCGCTTCGAAGCGCCCGACATCCAGCACTCCGCGCAACCGGGCCATGCCGCCAACGTTGTAGGCCGGGCTGTCCGGCTCCATTTTCCAGAGGAACCACATGCGCTGCTGGGAATAGGACAGCGGCACCGGTTGGCTGCGGTCGACTTTCTCGATCGGCGGCTGGCGGTTGGTCCGACCGCTGGCCTGGATCAGCCGCACCTGCTCGGCGAAGGCGCCCAGCTCGCTGGCTTCGAACAACGCACGCAACGGCAGCTCGACGTCGCAGGCCTGGCGCGTGCGGGAAATGATCTGGGTCGCCAGCAACGAATGGCCGCCCAGGGCAAAAAAATCATCCCGCAGGCCGATGCGGGCAAGGCCGAGCACGTCGCGCCAGATTCCGGCGATCTGCTGTTCGAGGGCGGTGGCCGGCTCGACGTGTTCGCGCACCTGCCATTGCGGCTCGGGCAAGGCGCGACGGTCGAGCTTGCCGCTCGGGCTCAAGGGCATGGCGTCCAGGCGCAACAACTGTGCGGGCACCATGTAGTCCGGCAGCTCACTGGCGAGGGCGTTTTTCAGGCGAGCGGTCTGGGCGACGGCATCCTCATCGGGCGCTGCTGCGGTGTAATAACCGATCAACTGCTGACCGGCCGCCGTGTCGCGCACCAGCACCACCGCCTGGGCGACGCCGTCCTGGGCCAGCAAACGCGCCTCGATTTCCTGTGGTTCGACACGGAAACCGCGCAGCTTAACCTGCTGGTCGAGGCGGCCGAGATATTCGATCACGCCGTCGGCATCCCAGCGCGCCAAGTCGCCGGTGCGGTAAAGCCGCGCGCCAGCCAGCCCTTGGGGATCGGCGACAAAACGTTCCGCCGTCAACGCTGGACGCCCGAGGTAACCCCGGGCCAGGCCCAGGCCACCGATGCACAGCTCACCCGGCACGCCGACGAGCACGGGATTGAGTTCGCTGTCGAGGATGCGGCACAACACATTGCCCAAGGGACGACCGATGGGCGAGCGCTCGCCATCGCCTGCGGCGCAATGCCAATGGGTGACGTTGATGGCGGTTTCGGTCGGGCCGTAGCGATTGTGCAACTGCGCCGTCGGCAGTTGCGCGAGCACTCGGTTGCGCAACTCGGCCGGCAAGGCTTCGCCGCCGGAGAAAATTCGCCGCAGGCTCGTGCAACGGGCACTCAAGGGCTCGTCGATAAACAGGCTGAGCAGCGGCGGGACGAAGTGCAGCGTGGTCACGCCGAACCGCTCGACCAGTTGCGCGATGCGGTGCGGGTCGCGGTGCTCGCCCGGGCCGGCCAGGACCAATTGGCTGCCGGTGATCAGCGGCCAGAAGCATTCCCACACCGACACGTCGAAACTGATCGGCGCCTTTTGCATCAACACGTCGGTCTCATCCAGCCCATAGGCGGCCTGCATCCATTGCAGGCGCTCGGCCAGGGCCGCGTGAGTATTGCCAACGCCCTTGGGTTGGCCGGTCGAGCCCGAGGTGTAGATCACGTAGGCCAGATGATCGCCGTGCAAGTGCAGGCCCGGCGGATTGCTCGGCCATTGCTCCAGGTGCAGCGCGTCCATGGCGATGACGCTGACGCCCTCGCAGGACGGCAAGCGTTCGAGCAGTGCGGTTTGGGTCAGGAGCAGATCGACGCCACTGTCGTGGAGCATGTAGGCCAGGCGTTCGCTCGGGTAATCGATATCCAACGGGACATAGGCGCCGCCGGCCTTGATGATCGCCAGCACGCCGACGAGCAATTGCGGCGAACGCTCGGCGGCAATCGCCACGCAAACGTCCGGGCCGACACCTTTGTCGCGAAGATAATGAGCCAGCCGATTGGCCTGGGCGTGCAGCTCGGCGTAGTCCAGCGCACCACCGTCCCACTGTAATGCAGTGCGTTGCGGGGTGCGCCGGGCCTGCTCATTGAGCAGTTCCGGGAGCCATTGCGTGGCGGGCTCGCAGGGTGCCGCCGCCCAACGCTGCTGCTGGGCGAGTTCTTCGACGCTCAGCAGAGGCAAGTCGCCGAGGGCCTGTCGTGGATCAGCGCAGACCGCCCGCAGCAAGCTGCAAAAATGCTCGGCCAGGCGTGCGATGGTCGCCGCCTCGAACAGCTCGTCCGCGTAGTCGAACGACAGTGTCAGCCGGCCGTTACGGTCTTCTTCGCTGTGCAATTGCAGGTCGAACTTGGCTTCGCGGCTGTGCCATGGCAATTCATCGGCCAACAGCCCCGGCAGGCGCCGCAACGCGCCGAGGTCGCGCTGCTGGTGGTTGAACATCACTTGGAACAGGCCTTGTTCGCGAGCCTGGGGGAAAGCTTCCAGCAGTTGTTCGAAGGGCAGGTCCTGATGAGCCTGGGCGCCGAGTGTCGCCTCCCGGGCCTGGGCCAGCAGCGCGGCGAAGGGCTGGCGCGAATCGATTTGCGCGCGCAGCACCTGGGTGTTGATGAAGAAGCCGATCAGCCCTTGGGTTTCCAGGCGCGGGCGGTTGGCGTTGGGCACGCCGATGCGCAAGTCGGATTGGCCGGTGTAGCGCTGCAGCAAGGCCTGGAACACCGCCAGCAACAGCATGAACACCGTGGCGTCATGGGCCTGGGCGACCTGGCGCAGGGCATCACAGAGCGTCTTGTCCAGGCGTAGGCTATGGCGCGCGGCGCTGCGGTGCTGCTGGGCACTGCGCGGATGGTCGGTGCTCAGCGCCAGGGTCGGGTGCTCGTCGCCCAACTGCTCTTTCCAGTACGCCAGTTGGCGCTCGGCTTCGCCCTGGGCAAGCCATTGCCGCTGCCAACTGCCGAAGTCGGCGTATTGCAGGGGCAGCGGTGCCAGTTCGGCGATGTGTCCCTGGGACGCGGCGGCGTACAGCCGCGAAAACTCATCGATCAAGACATTCATCGACCAGCCATCGGCGATGATGTGATGCATCGTCACCAGCAATTGATGATCGTCTTCGGCCAGGCGCAACAAGGTGACCCACAGCAGCGGTCCCTTTTCCAGATCGAATTGGGTGGACGCCTCGTCCTCGCGGACCTCCTGCGCCCGGGCTTCGCACTGATCGGCGGGCACGTCGCTGAGGTCGATCACCTGGAGATTGAACTCGCCGGCCGGATCGATCTGTTGCAGGGCCACGCCATCGCGTTCCAGAAAGCGTGTGCGCAAGGATTCGTGGCGCTCGATCAATTGCTGGAAGCTCAGGCGCAACGCTTGTTCGTCCAGCTCACCGCGCAGGCGCAGGGCGCCGGGGATGTTGTAGGCGCGGCTGGCAGGGTCCAACTGCCAGGTCAGCCACAAGCGGTTCTGCGCCAGCGATTGCGGCAGGGCTTCATCGCGCGCCAGCGAATTGATAACACCCTGGGGCTGGCCGCCGTCCTGTTGCAGATTCGCCACCGCCGTCGCAAAAGCGCCAAGGGTCGGCGCCTCGAAGAGCAGGCTCAGGTTGAGTTCGACACCCAGCGCTTCACGTAGCCGCGCGACCACTTGAGTGGCAGCAATGGAATTGCCACCCAGCAGGAAGAAGTGGTCATCGCCACGGACCTGATCGATCTGCAACTGCTCGCACCAAAGCCGGCCGATCAAGTCTTGCAGTTCGGATGATGGCGGGGATTCGTCGCAAGTTTCGACCTTGGCCGAAGGAAACAGCGCATAACTGTCGAGGCTGCCGTCCGCCAATCGGGCGCGGCACGCCGAACGTTGCAGTTTGCCGCTGGACGTCTTCGGCAATGCCCCCGGATTGAGCAACACCACAACGCTCGGTGCTTGCTGGCAGGCGTCGGCCACGGCCTGGCGAATCGCGTTGATCAAGTTTTCTGGAGGGAGGATTTTCTGCACGCTGCGGCTGATTTCGGCGGCGATGCCGATGCCTTCCTGACCCGCCTCGTTGACGGCGAAGGCGGCGACGCGGCCTTTGCGTACCACCTCTACTTCCCGCTCGATGGTCTGCTCGATGTCCTGTGGATAAAGGTTGTGCCCGCGCACGATCAGCATGTCCTTCAAGCGTCCGGTGATGAACAGTTCGCCTTCGCGGACGAAACCCAGGTCACCGGTGCGCAGCCACGTGCGGCCGTCATGCTCGACGAAGGTCTTGGCGCTGGCCTCTGGGTTGCGCCAGTAACCGTGGGCGATGCTCGGCCCCGCGGCCCAGACCTCGCCGACCTGGTGATCGGCCAGCGGTTGCAAAGTGGTGGGCTCGACGATCAGCACCGCATGATCTGGCTGGCTCACGCCACAGCTCATTACCGCGCTGCCCTGCCCCGGCTCGGCACGGTTCTGCGCCAAGGCCGCGTCGTCCATGCGCATCGAGGGGATGCCCTGACCACGCGGTGTGCCGGCCACGAACAACGTCGCTTCGGCCAGCCCGTAGGACGCCATGAAACGGTCAGCCGTGAAGCCGCACGCCGCGAACTTCTCGGCGAAGCGCTCCAGGCTGTCGAGGCGGATCGGCTCGGAGCCGGAATAGGCGACGCGCCAGCCGCTCAGGTCGAGGCGATCCAAGGCCGATTCACTGACCCGTTCGCTGCACAGGCGATAGGCGAAGTCCGGGCCGCCGCTGATGGTGCCACCGTATTCGCTGATCGCTTCGAGCCAGCGCAACGGCCGGGCGAGGAAATAGGCCGGTGACATCAGCACGCAAGGCACGCCGCTGAAGATCGGCTGCAGCAACCCGCCGATCAGCCCCATGTCGTGATACAGCGGCAGCCAGCTGACGATGACATCGTCAGGATTCACATCGATGCCGAAGCCATGGCGGATCAGCAGCTCGTTGGCGACGAGGTTGCCGTGGCTGACCTGCACGCCCTTGGGCAACGCGGTGGAGCCGGAGGTGTATTGCAGGAAAGCGATGTCATTGTCTTGCAGGTCCGGCGCCTGCCATTGCTCGGCGCGGGTCGGATCGAGCGTATCGACGCACAACACTGGCGGCGCCGATTCGATGGCTTGCAAGCTGTCGCGCAAATCAGCGGTGGCCAGCAACAGCCGGGGTTCGGCGTCGGCGATGATCGACAGCAAGCGCTCCTGATGATGCCGACGAATGGATTCCGGCGGATAGGCCGGTACGGCGATCACACCGGCGTACAAGCAGCCGAAGAACGCCGCGACGTAATCCGGGCCGCTGGGAAACAGCAGCACCGCTCGATCGCCGATTTTCGCTTCGCCCTGCAATGCCGCCGCGATGGTCCGGGCGCGCCGGTCCAGGTCGCGATAACTCAGTACCACACCCTGCTGCGGACTGTCGGCAAGGAAGCGCAAGGCGACCCGATCCGGAGTCAACGCGGCGCGGCGCTGGAGGGCATGGGCCAAGGTGCTGGGGAGTTCGAACGCGTCGGTCATGAGGGTTCCTGCCTGAAATTCGGCTTGCAAGTAGTCACCCATGGGGACGGATAACATCGCCAGATAATTAGTCGCTGCTCCCAGGCATCGCGCGCGCAGCGGTGCTCAGGCACGTAGCACCCCGTGACAACGAGTCGCAGCGCTCAGCCTGGACTTCCTTTCATCAATAATTCTTCTTCTCAATTGACAATAATTATCATTAAGCCTAATTTGGCCCCCGATGTGTAGGACGGATCCGCTGGCCCGACCGTCCTGCTAACTAATTGCAGCAAGGTGAATTCCATGACGGAACAAGTATCCACAAGCAGGTGCGACTCACCGCTACTTCAGGCATTCGTCGATAACCGAACCATCCTGGTCAAGATCGCCGCGCGCATCACCGGTTGCCGGTCCCGCGCGGAAGATGTAGTTCAGGACGCGTTTTTCCGGCTGCAATCGGCGCCGCAAATCACCTCCTCCATCAAGGCCCAGCTCAGCTATCTGTTCCAGATCGTGCGCAACCTGGCGATTGACCATTACCGCAAGCAAGCGCTGGAACAGAAATACTCGGGCCCTGAAGAGGAAGGCTTGAACGTGGTGATCCAGGGAGCTTCGCCGGAAACGTCGCATATCAACTTTTCCACGCTCGAACACATCGCCGACGCGTTGACCGAGCTGCCCAGCCGCACTCGCTACGCCTTCGAGATGTACCGCCTGCATGGCGTGCCGCAAAAGGACATCGCCAAGGAATTGGGCGTCTCGCCAACCCTGGTGAACTTCATGATCCGCGACGCCCTGGTGCATTGCCGCAAGGTGTCGGGGGTGCGCGGGGATACGTTTGCGCGGCGGTAATCTTGCGGTGGACTGACAGACCTCATCGCGAGCAAGCTCGCTCCCACATGGACTGCTGCGACCCTTGTGTGGGAGCGAGCTTGCTCGCGATGGGGCAATGAAGGCCGCCATGCCTTCACATCAACGAACACCGATCAAAAAACCGCTCCCGCCCCAGGATCATCAACGCCGCCCGTTTGTGCGGGAAATCGAACTCCTTTTCGCAATGGAAGCATTGGTTGTGCAGATGTCCGATCATCCGGGCGTTGTCGGCCCGAGGCTCGGCCACCACGCGCTGGGTGCGTGGATCGTCGAGGAACAGGTAGTGCACCAGCGCCGACAGCCAGCTCGCGACTTTATGCGGGCCCCGGTGTTGTTCCTCGCCCACCAGCATGTGAATGCCGCGGTCATAGTCATGGGCGTCATAGAACGGCGCGATTCGATCTTCCTTGGCCCAGTAGGCTTCGAAGTAGGCGAATGGCTGGTCGTCGAAACAGCCGATCAACGTCAAGACCCGAGGGTCTTGCTGCAGTTTGCCCAGATACTCGCGATGCTGCTCCAGGCTGCCCTCCTCTTGCCAGAAGCTGGCGACCCGGGGGCTGTTCTGCCAGCGATTGAAGCGTGTCAGGTCCTGCTCGATTTCGAGGGTTCGCAGGGACACCCAAGCCCCCAGCCGCGCATCGAAACGTCGATACACCTCGCCTCGTGGCTTGATCGGTCGACGAGGATGGCGCTTGCCATCGGTGATGATCATTTGCTGCGGATAACTGCCATTGAATGCTTCCCCCAGCCAGGGCTGCGGCAATTGCCAGAACAAGACGCGCTCACAGACGTATTCGTTCACCTCTGGCGTGCCCGCCAGCAGGCCACTGAGCAAGGCTTCGCCGGGGCGTTCGTCAAGGTGCCAGACCAATTGCTGGCAATCGGGATCCCTGGCAAACAACCAATAGCAGGCGGCCCACAGCGCCGGCCCTACAGGCCGGTCGTTGGGTTCTTGAAGATGTACGTGAAGTTGAGGGCCGCGCTCCAGGCGCAGACGGATCAAGGGCGCGCCTTCGAGCATCAGGCTCAGATGACGCTCGGTTTCATCAGCGCCGAGGTGGCGGCCACCCGGCAAGGGCAGCGTTGTTGAAGGCTTGGAGATAGACATTGGAGCGGCTCACGTATTCGTCGATGGTCAACGTGTGACGTGAGCCACAATGGGAAATTTAGTCTGGCTCAATGAGCGTGTGGTGGCACCAACTCGATCCGGTAGGGCTGGAAAATCTGCAACATTTGCCCATTGTCCCGCAGTTTTTGGAGCAACTGCTGGAACACGTCGGCACTGATGGGCGTCTGGGGTCGGATCAGCGCGTAATGGTGATAGATCTGATCGATGCGCTCGGAAACCAGCAACTGGGGCCCCACATCAGGATTGCGCAACAAGTAGTCGCTGAGGTACGAGCGGGTCACCAAGGCAATGTCCGCGCGCCCGCGCACCACCATCTGCAAATTGCTGTCGTGGGAATAAGTCAGCGTGGCGTTGTACTGCCCGATGAGGAACTTGGGGTCAGGGTTGAACTCGGCAAAGGCGTAGTGATAACCGCTGAACAAGGCCAGGCGCTTGCCCCTCAGATCGGCGAAATAGGCCTGCTGGCGATCGGGCTGGCGCTGGGTCACAAAGATCTCGGCGTCTTCCAGCCCCATGTCGACTGCGGTGTGCGGCACATCCTGCCAGCCCCAGTCCGGGTTCTCGAAAATAGCCATGTCGACCCGTCCCTGCTTGAAATCATTGAAGCGGCGCGGAATCGAAGTAGGTACCAGGACGAATTGGTAATCGGCCTGCGATCGGTTCAGGGCCTCCACCAGTTCCGGCAGCAGGCCGGTGTCGGCGCCGTTTTCGGGCCGAACGGTATAGGGTGGAAAATGTGCCGCGCCGATCCGCACCAGCTGCGCCGCCTCGAGGGAGGACGTCAGCAAAAGAGTCAGAGCGGCCAGCAAAACACGCGAGGTCATCCCCATCGGCAATAACGTCAAGATACCCCACTCCCCACATAGACCCATCAATACAATGACGCTAGGCGGTTTCAGCCGCTTAGCCAGCCATGCGGCCAATTTTAAGCCGTCGTTTACTTATTGTTTTCTGCCAACACGAGGATCAGGGCCTGTTCGGCCAGTTCATCGAGACTCAGGCTGCCTTCAGTGCGAAACCAGGTAGTGGTCCAGGACAACGCACCGGTCAGGAAGCGCCGGGTAATGGACACGTCCCCGCGAATATACCCGGCCTCCTTGGCCTGCCCCAAGATTTCAAGCCAGACATCTTCATAAATATTGCGCAGGGCCAGCACTTGGCGCTGCCCGTCCGCGGACAGGGAACGCCACTCATAGAACAACACCGCCATCGCCTCGCCGGTGCCGCCCATGATCGACTGCAATTCGCAGCGGATCAGCGCCAGCACCTGCTCACGTACGCCGCTTGCCTCGCCCAGGGCCGCACGCATCAACGCAGTGTTGTAGCGGATGGTTTCCTCCATCACGGCCCGAAGGATCTCATCCTTGCTCTTGAAGTGATGAAAAATGCTGCCCGACTGGATGCCCACGGCACCCGCCAGGTCGCGCACCGTGGTGCGCTCGAAGCCTTTGTTGCGAAACAGGTGAGCCGCGGTCTGAAGCAATTTGCCGCGAGCACTGTCCGGGTCGGTCAGTTGCCCGTTGTCGACCAGCTCGCGCATCACGCCCTGGGTTCTTTGCTCGTCCACCTGCGTTCTCCCACAGTCGATCAACCCATGCGCGGCCATTTCATCAAATCGCCAACAGCGTGGGCAATTTAAGCTGGCCGGGGCAACCTCGCAAGCGCTCGGGAACGGGACTAGGCGGATGCGCCGGGTTTGACTACGCTCAAACCCATCAGCATGCCGATACCGGGAACCTTAGCGATGCCTCACTGGCTGGTGATTGATCTGGAGGCCACCACCGATGAAGGTGGCTGGCCGGTAAGCGAAATGGAAATTATCGAAATCGGCGCCAGCCTGGTGAATCGAGACGGCCGGGAAGTGGATCATTTCCAGCGGTTTGTCCGGCCACTGCGGCGACCGCTGCTCACCCCTTTCTGTCGCCAGCTGACTCACATCAGCCAGGCCAACATTGATGGCGCCGCCCCACTGGCAGAGGTCTGGCCTGCGTTCGAGCGTTGGCTGGCGCCCTATCACGTCAATCTGGAGGGCTGGATCAGCTGGGGTGACTACGATCGCCAGCAATTGCTGCAGGAATGGCAGCAGCACCAGCTGCAAAGCGTGCTTGGCCAGGTGCAGCACATGAATCTCAAGCAACGCTTCGCCAAGGCCCGACGGCTGGAGCGCCCCTTGGGACTCAATGCGGCGCTGCAGCTGGCCGGATTGCAGTTCTGTGGGCAACAGCACCGCGCACTGGAGGACGCCCGCAACACGGCGCGATTATTGCCTCTTGTACTGACAGGCTGAGCGGACGTCGGGCGCGACAGATGACGACTGTTGTGGCCTTGTGCATACTGGCCGGCCTTTTTCAGCCCTTTCTCGAGGAATCGCCCATGTTTAAAGTCAACGAGTACTTCGACGGCACCGTCAAGTCGATCGCCTTCGGCACTGCCGAAGGCCCAGCGACCATTGGCGTCATGGCACCGGGCGAATATGAATTCGGCACCGCCCAGCGGGAAATCATGCACGTCGTGTCTGGCGCCCTGACCGTAAAGCTGCCTGACAGCACCCATTGGGAAACCTTCGAGGCCGGCAGCCAGTTCAACGTCCCGGCCAACAGTAAGTTCCAGCTCAAGGTGGCCGTCGACACGGCTTACCTGTGTGAATATCGCGCCTGATATTTTCGTGGCGAAAACGGTTGCCTGGTAAATAAAAATGCCCGCGTCATTGGACACGGGCATTTTTGTTCTTGAGTGTTTTATTCCAGCACTTCGACCGGCATCCCCACTTCAAGCCTGCCGTTGCCATCATTCACCAGGTTCTGCCCGAACATCGCGCCGTCAGGCGTCGAACGGTACTGCTGCAACGTCGCGAAAGGCTCACGATTCGGATCGCGCTCACCGGTTTGCGGATCGACGGTGGTCATGATGCATCTTGAGCATGGCTTGACCACTCGCAATTCCATGTCGCCGATACGAATCCGCTTCCAGCCATCTTCGGCAAATGCCTCGCTGCCCTCGATCACCAGGTTGGGACGGAAGCGCAGCATTTCCAGGGGGCGGCCGACCTTGCCAGACAGATCCTGCAAAGAGGCCTGTCCAATCAACAACAAAGGAAAACCATCGGCGAAAGCGACCTTGTCGTCGTCCCGGCCATAGCCGGCTGCCGTGGTACGGGCCAATTCCACCGGGACATGGACCAGCCGGGTGCGCTGGCCGATGAACTCACTGACCCAGGCCGCCGCTTCGTCCCCGGCATCCGGCACGCGCAAGGTGTCGCGCCAGATGATCACGCCGCGTAGTTGTTCTTCGATGACCGGCGGCAACGCCGCTTCGAAAGTGCCGTAGCCCGGCGCACTGAGCGTCAGGCCGCACGCCTCGTTCCACAAGGCCGACAGCTGGCTCATTTTCGCCACGGCCCGCTGGGTCAGGAATCGCCCGCTGCCTTCATCGACGAGCATCCAGCGGCGGTCACCGTCCAGCCCCAGCTTGTCCAGGCCAATCCCTTGCAGCGATTGGCCCCTGCCGGATTTCAACGGATAACGATACAGCGCGCTCAGCCGCAACATGGTCAGCTCCCCAGGCGAAAAAAAGCCACCTTATACGAGCCGGCCACCGAAGCAAACCGGGATCGGTATCAGTCGAGCATCAGCCGCTGGCGCACCACGTCCACCAGCTTGTCCGGCTGGAATTTGGAGAGGAAATTGTCGCAACCGACCTTCTTGACCATCGACTCGTTGAAGCTGCCGGACAGCGAGGTGTGCAGCACCACATAGAGTCCACGCAAGCGCGGATCGTTGCGAATCTCGGTGGTCAGGCGATAACCGTCCATTTCCGGCATTTCGGCATCGGTGAAGATCATCAGCAACTTGTCGGTCATCACCTCGCCGAAGTCCGCCCAGGCCTTGAGCATGTTCAGCGCCTTCAGGCCGTCGCTGGCGATGTGCATCTTCACGCCCAACTGGCCCAGGGTGTCACGCAATTGCGAGAGCGCGACGTTGGAGTCATCCACCAGCAGGACCTCACGACCACGGGCGCGCTCCAACACCGGGTCTTCGAGCTTGTCCCGGGAAACCTTGGCGTTGTAAGGCACGATTTCAGCCAGGACTTTTTCCACGTCGATGATTTCCACCAACTGGTCGTCCACCTTGCTGATTGCCGTCAGGTAATGCTCGCGGCCAGCGCTGGTCGGGGGCGGCAGGATGGCTTCCCAGTTCATGTTGACGATGCGGTCCACGCCACCCACCAGGAACGCCTGGACGGAGCGGTTGTACTCGGTGACGATGATGGTACTGTTCGGCCCCGGCACCAGTGGACGCATGCCAATCGCCTGGGACAGGTCGATGACGGGCAGCGTCTGGCCACGCAGGTTGACCACGCCGCAGACGAATGGGTGGCGCTGGGGCATCAAGGTCAGCTTCGGCAGTTGCAACACTTCCTGGACCTTGAACACGTTGATGGCGAACAATTGCCGCCCGGCCAGCCGAAACATGAGAATTTCCAGGCGATTCTCACCCACCAGTTGGGTTCGTTGATCTACTGTGTCGAGAATGCCGGCCATCGATGACTCCTGGGCTTGTTCGGATGAATCCTGTAATGGCGCTATCGGCGCCCTGCGCCAAATCTTGACCCTGAAATGAAATATCAAGGCGAGAGATTGATATCACATTAACATCATGCTTTACTGGCCTCCTGCTTTTTCCATCCCCTGTTTCCCGCCGCGCGACTTCGATTTGCGGGCAAAGTTCCCCTGCCTAAGGGTTTCCCCTAGGCACAATCAGGTCCAACCTGATATTCCCGCTATTCAATAGCCATTAATGTGACGCCATTCTCATTGCTGAACGGAGTCAGGCTGTTGTGCGCGACCACAGGACATCGACCTTCCAGCCTTTCGGCCGATTTCGCCCGTGCAATCGTTTGCATGCCAGCTTCTGCCAAGCGGCGGGGATGCGCGAGACGCCGTCGTTCGTTCGCGGCCTTGAGATCCAGCGTTCGCCACACGCGATTTACTTTCGCCTGACATGATGTTGTGGAGATAAGCATGCCGAACGATCGCAAGACCTGGAGCCAGCGCCTTCCTGAGTTCCTGACGGAAGCCGAGACGCTCTTGGCCAAGTCAGAGGAATGCCTGAGCCACCTGCAACTGATCAACAACGACAAGGATGCCATTGATTGCATGCTTAGCACGTTGCTGAAACTGGCAAACAAGGCCGATGCCCTTGCGCTGGAGGCCGTTTCGGAGTTTTCGCTGCATATCCATGGCTTGCTCAGTCATGCGCAAAATCACATGGAATTGCACGACCAGGCATTGGGCGCATTGAAGGACTGCTTCACGCTGATGGCCTGGCAGCTCGAGCTGGTTGACCACACCACCGGAAAATTGAGCCTGGACAGCAGCGAGCAAGCCTCTCTGATCGAAGCGTTCGCGTTCCAGGTGGGCCAGAATCCTTGCCAGGCGTTGCAAACTCCACGCCCGCTGGCGTTGGTACCCTACGCCCAGAAACAAGCATGAAACCGCCTGTCGTGGTCGCCAACCAAGTGCCCGGCTCACCGAGCTTTGCTACCACCAAACCGAGCGCGACCAGCGATATTTGAAGTGGTACTATGTCTTCCGTCAGTCACTTCGAACCGCCGCACCAAAAGCCGCCAACCGAAGCCGTCCTCGACCTGAACCGTTTACCCGACCCGGCCCGTCAGATTCGCTGACAGGCCTGCCCGCAGCGAACATCCATTGGCTCCATCCGTTATGTACGCCAGCTTCAAGTCATTTACCTCCTGGCCACCCTCCCGAGAAAATGCCCGTCGGTTCACACTTTTGCTGTGCATCGGCTCGACCCTCGGCTGCCTGTTGGCCTACTGGTCGGCCGTGACGGTGCCGCTGAGCTTGCTGGCACTGAACATGGCGACCTTGGCCTGCGTCTGGATCCAGTATCGACTGTCACGTAAATCCATCAAGTTCCAGCCTCAGGAACTGGCCGACCGACTGCTGGAAGTCCAGGAAAACGAACGTCATCGACTCAGTCGCGAATTGCACGATGACATTGGCCAGTTGCTGACTGCGGCAAAGCTGCAGAGCGAATGGCTCCAGCGCCGCATGCCGCAAGAGCTGCAAGACCAGTGCTCTGTCCTCAGCGAAACGCTCGACGAGACCCTGAACAAGGTGCGCGATGTGTCGGCGATTCTCAATCCGAGGCAATTGACCAGCCTGGGTCTGGAAGCCAGCCTGCGTGCGCATCTGCTCAAGACACTGGCCAATACGTCCGTGAACTGGAGCCTCGATTGCCAGCAGCGCATGACCGGCATACCGGAAGAAATGACCGTCGCCGCCTTTCGCATCACCCAGGAAGCGATCACCAACATTCTGCGCCACGCCCAGGCAAAGAATCTCCTCGTGCGCCTGCAACGGCTGCCCGAAGGTTTGACATTAGTGATCAGCGACGACGGCCAGGGATTTGTCCCGGCCGACCACCCTGCCCGCGAAGGACAACGCGGCATGGCCGGCATGTCGGAGCGGGTCGAGCAACTGGGCGGCACGCTCAAAGTAGTCAGCGAGGCCGGAAAAGGCACGCATATCGAAGCTCGTTTTCCCTGGGCGCCCCGCGCCTTGGAGCGGGCCAGCAAGAATAAGGTTCTCCATTGACTTGTAATTTGCTTTTGGTAGATGACCATTCGCTTATCCGTGCGGGTGTGCGCGCCTTGGTCCTGGACTTGCCTGGCTACGCCGTTGTCGGCGAAGCCAATGACGGCTCGCAGTTGGTGGAGCTGGTGGAACGGCTCAATCCCGACATCGTGCTGCTGGATATTTCCATGAAAGACACCAGCGGCCTGCAAGCCTTGCAGCAACTCAAGCGAGTACGTCCCTACAGCAAGGTCCTGATCCTGTCCATGCACACTGATCCCGCACTCATCATGCAGGCGCTGGAATCAGGCGCGCACGGCTACCTGCTCAAGGACACGACCCCCACCGAACTGGGCCACGCGCTGGAAGCCCTGCGCAACGACGAACGCTACCTGAGCCCGGCCATTGCCCATACCGTGATCAACCAGGCGCTTACCCGCGGCCATAAATACCAGCCTGATCCCGCCCCTAACCACAACCTGACGGCACGCCAATTGGAAATCCTGCGACTGATCGTTCGCGGCAAGTCCACCCGGGAAATTGCCAACGGCCTGAGCCTGAGCATCAAGACAGTGGAAACCCACCGGGCCCAAATCATGAAGCGCCTGCAAATCCACGACGTGGCCGGGTTGGTCTTGTTTGCCGTGCGCGAGCAGATTATCAGCCTGGACGACTAAGCTTCGCCGAGCCTCCCAGCAGAGGCGAATCGGCGGGCAGATGCACACGTAGCGCCTGGGGGCGAACCGTAAAACGCAGGTCGTCCACTTGCAACGGTTCGCCATCCAGATTGATATCGAGGCCTTGGGCGACCTTGATTTCCACCCACGGCAAGCGTGCTCGCACGAACATGTTGTCGATGCCCAGCCCACCGGCAAGCAAATCCTTGAGCGTACTCACCACTTCCTGGGGCGCCGGCAGAATGCTGATATCGAGCAGGCCGTCGTCGGCCAATGCGTCCGGACAAAGCAGATGTCCGCCTCCGGCCTGTCGGCCATTGCCAATGCCCAACGCCAACAGATCGCCACGCCAATGAAAACCAGGCCCCTGCAGCTCGCCATAGGCTGCGCTCAACTCGCTGAAGCGCGATAGGCCGGTGAACAGATAGGCAGCGCCACCGAGGATTTTTTTCAGGTCCTCGGAGGTGTTCGCCGTCACCTGGCTACCGAAACCACCCGTGGCCATGTTCAGAAAAATCTGCCCGCCCACTTCACCAAGATCGACCGCCCGCGGCGTGACATCCAGCAAGTCCAAAGCGCGATCAGGCTCCAGTGGCACGCCGGCGGCCCGAGCAAAATCATTCGCGGTACCCAAAGGCAGCAATACCAGGCTGACATCGCCGGATTGCTGGGCTATCGCTTCGGCAATATCGCGCAAGGTCCCATCGCCGCCGCCAGCAATCAAACGGGTGTAACCCGCGTCCAACGCCTCATTGACGCATCGCCGGGCGTCGCCGGCTTCCCAGGTCAAGCGTACCGCCAGGTCCCACCCCTGTTTGCGCTTGAGCATCACTGCTGCGCGAACCTCTTCGTTGAGCGCTTGCTTGCCATGCAGGATCAAAAGCGCCTTGCCTTTGCTCATCGTTGTCTCCGTCATTGGAAGGTTCAGGAAATGGGACCACTCATTCGCTGGAAATAGCCCCGGACATGGGCAATATCCGCAAAAAACCGGATCAATTTCTCGATTCAAAGAATTTTCTTACAAGACTTGGCGAATCAGCTCAATTGACCCTCTAACCGTATTGAGACACCTTGACAGGGTGTTGTGCTGAACCTCTAAACAACCATCAGACAAGGATGTGTAACCCATGGATGGATATGTCACGGCCCCCTGGGGCCCGCTTACGCGCTCAAGAAATCATGGCGACAGGGAGGAAATGCCCCATGCATAGCCATGAATACAAGTTGTCACCCCGCCACCTCGCGTCCTTCGGGAACGAACCGGCCGATCTCAAAAGCGAATGCAAACGTTGCAGTAATCCCGTTGGAGGAATTGATTTGGAACCGCGCGTCGTTGAATTGGAAACCCACCTCAAATACATCCGAAGGGACATGGATGAAATCCGTATCGACGTCAAGGCCGTACGACACCGCCTTGCCTATCTGGCGGGTGCGGCGGCAGTCGTGGTCGGGCTGCTGGGGTGGGTCGCGAACAATCGTTTCGACCAGTTGGTGATGCTGCTGTCGCGATAAAGGCAACAACGCGTAGAGACCCGATACAGAATCGGGCCGCAGCACGTTGGCGATTGCCGGACTAGTCCAGGACTTCGCTCAAGGGGATGAAACTGACGACATCGCCTTCAGCCAGGGTCCTTCCCTCCAGGACTTCCACCAGCCCTTCGGCCCAGGCTGCGCTGCGCAGGACACCGGAACTCTGGTTGCGATAAATGACCGCTCGACCATTTTCAATGCGTCCTCTCAAGAATTCTCGCCGATTGCCTGCCTTCGTCCAGACGAAACCGGCGGGCACCTGGAACTTGAGAGGCGACACCGCCTGAACACCTTGGCGACGCAACAAGTAGGGACGCGCCAATAGGGCGAAAGTCACCAGGGTCGAAGCAGGGTTTCCAGGCAGGCCGATCACCGGCACGCCACGAAAATGCCCGAACGTCAGCGGTTTCCCGGGCTTGATGGCGAGTTTCCAGAGCGTCAGCTCCCCTTCCTCGCGCAGCGCGATACCCAGGAAATCGGCCTCCCCTACCGACACTCCGCCCGTGGAAAGAATCAAGTCGACATCCGATAGCTGAGCCAGGCATGTGCGAGTAGCGGCCAGGTCATCAGGCAGGATACCCGCATCGACCACATCACAACCCAGGCGATGCAACCAGCCACAGAGCAGTACGCGATTGCTGTTATAGATTTGCCCCGGCCCCAGGGGCTGGCCCGGCTCTACCAGCTCATCACCTGTGGACAGCACAGCAACTCGCACCCTGCGTATCACGCCCAGCGATGCACGCCCCAAGGATGCCGCAAGCCCCAACTCAATCGGCCCCAGGCGAGTGCCGGCGCCGAGAACCTGTTCTCCGACGGTCGTTTCCTGCCCCTGGGGACGGATGTTCTGCCCGCAGGCCATGGGCTGGGTAAACCGCACCCGCTGGTCGTCTTCGACGATGACGTTTTCTTGCATCTCGACGCAATCTGCGCCCATCGGGATCGGCGCCCCCGTAAAGATCCGCGCGCAGGTCCCTGCGGCAAGGGGGTCCGGAGATTGCCCGGCAAAAATCAGCTGGCTGATCACCAGCGGCGTCTCACCATTCCAGTCAGCCAGGCGCAAGGCGTAACCGTCCATGGCGCTGTTGGGCCATGGCGGCAGATCCAGGGTGGACACCAGATCCTCGGCAAGTACGCGTCCCTGCGCCTCGGCCAACGGCACCCGCTCGTGCTGGACGATGGGCGTGGCGGCCGCCATTTCGAGCAAGCGCTCCAAGGCGACCTCGACAGCCATCAAGGCACCTGCCTTGCCCGGTTTACCCACGGGATTCACAAGGCGCCGCCTGTTTCAAATGGGCCACGAAATTGCACGGCCTGTGCCGTGCGTCCAACTGCTCGGCCAGGATTCCATCCCACCCTGTGCGCACCGCATTGGTCGACCCGGGCAGGCAACACACCAGCGTCCCGTTGGCCAGGCCGGCCAGTGCTCGCGACTGGACAGTGGAAGTGCCGATATCCGCGACGGAAATCTGCCGGAACAGCTCGCCGAAACCATCGACCTGCTTGTCCAACAGGCACGCAACGGCCTCCGGCGTGCTGTCGCGCCCGGTAAAGCCGGTACCGCCAGTGATCAACACCACTTGCACGACATCGTCGGCGATCCAGGCGGCAACTTGCGCCCTGATCTTGTACAAATCATCTTTGAGCAACACCCGTGCCGCGAGGTTGTGCCCTGCCTCCGTGAGGCGATCGACAAAGACCTGGCCCGAGGTGTCGGTTTCCAGGGTACGGGTATCACTGACAGTCAGCACCGCGACATTGAGCGGCACGAAAGGTACTTCAGCCTTGGCTTTCATAGGCTCGTCCAGTTGTAGGGGAAACAGCCTGGTGTTATATCACAGCGTCCCATTTTTTCGCCCGTGCGGAGACACCCGATGACCTCGAATAATGCCCTGCCACCTTGCTCCGTGCTGCTCCTCGCTGGCGGACGCGGTCAACGCATGGGTGGGCAGGACAAGGGCTTGCTGGAGTGGCGAGGTGAACCGCTGATTGCCCACCTTCATCGGCAAACCCGCACCCTGAGCGACGACCTGATCATTTCCTGCAACCGCAACCTGGAGCGCTATGCATCGTATGCCGACCAGCTGGTTCATGACGATGAAGGTGACTTTCCGGGCCCGCTGGCTGGAATCCGGGCAGGTCTCAAGGCAGCGAAGCATCCCTATCTGCTGGTGTTGCCGTGCGACGTACCGCAAATCGACTCGAGTCTTTTGGACAGCATGCGCGAAACTGCCAGCAAACATCCCGACAAACCACTGATGGTGCGTCACGGCGAACATTGGGAGCCGCTGCTGTGCATCATTCCCCGCGCCTTGTCAGCCACTTTCGAACAGGCCTGGAGCGATGGAGAACGCAGCCCGGGTCGCATCATGCGCACGCTGCAAGCAGTCGCCTTGCAATGCCCGTCCAACGATCCCCGACTGGCCAATCTCAACACGCCGGAACTCCTCGCCCAGCACAAAGGCGTGTCAGATTGACACTAGCCAGGAACTTGCGCGCGATGTATACGTCTGAAGGTCAGTAACTTGAAGAATCCATTTCGGAGAAACACCATGAACCAACGGACCCTCGCTACTTTCATGCTCGCGCTGGGCCTCGCCACTCTCGCCGGGTGTGCATCGCCAACAGTGATCACCTTGAATGACGGTCGCGAAATCCAGGCCGTCGACACGCCTAAATACGATGAAGAGAGCGGCTTCTACGAATTCGAGCAACTGGACGGCAAGCAGACTCGCGTGAACAAGGACCAGGTTCGTACCGTTAAAGATCTGTAATCTTCAACGTCACAGCCAGATACAGAAAAGCCCGCATTGATTGCGGGCTTTTTGTTGCCTGTCGAAAACGCAATGGCTACCACTGCAGCGTAATGTTGCTTTCAAAAATCCTATCCTGATGCGTGACCGGATCGATGAAGCGCAACCCTTGGGCCAGCAACTTGAGCGGATTGGAGTAGTCATCCTGAGCATCCCGAATCACATCGGGGTAGAACGGATCGTTACAGATAGGTGCGCCCAAGGCATTCATATGCACGCGCAACTGATGTTTTTTCCCGGTCACCGGATACAGGCCATAGCGCCACAGGTCGCCATTTTTTTCCAGCACGTCGATGGCCGTCTCGGTATTGGGTGCCCCGGGACCTTCCTGCATTCGGAAGAACGGCTCGCCATCGATCAACCGGCTCTCATGCACACGTGGAAAACTCAATCCAGGCAGCGCGGGAGCAATGGCCTGATAGCATTTTTCGATTTGGCGTGTCGGAAACAGCGATTGATAGATCGAACGAGTTTTCGGGTTGGCTGAAAACAGCACCAGCCCGGCCGTGTGCCGATCGATACGGTGCAGGGGCACCAGATGGGGGTTATCCAGGCGACGGATCAAACGCCGCAACAAGGTTTGCTCGACATATTGGCCCGCCGGCGTGACAGGAAGATAATGCGGTTTGTCTGCCACCACCAGGTGCTCGTCGGCATGGAGGATCGATTCGAGCACCGGGATCGGTTTTTCATCGGGCACTTCACGAAAATAATGAATGCGAAGGCCTTCACGGTATGGCAGATCGGCACGTATCGCCTTGCCCTCTCCGTCCAGCACCCGGCCCCGCGCAATCCGGTCCAGCCATTGCTCACGGCTGATCGCACTGAAATGCTCGCAGAGGCATTCCAGCACCGTCTGCCAGGCACCGGGCGGCAGGTACAACGTGCTGGCCTGCTGCTGAGCTGCGGAAAACGATGAACCGGACATTGAAGACTCTTTACCTTTTGCTGGGAGCAGCATTATCCGACAGTCAGGCAAGCGAGCCCAGTAATGAATGGCTCAGGCGGAGATCGTTGTCCGTCTTGCGGCGGCTTCGGTGAATTCCTTCAACCAGCGCAGCACTTCGACCGCCTCCCAGCGCCCCGGATCGTACAAGGCATACAAGAGGCCCTGATATCCCACCACATCCAGTTGCTTGTGGTAGCCGGCGCGCTGGAACAGCGCTTCTATCTCGGCGAAACAGGTATTGAAGTGCAGCTTGTTGAAGGGTGTCTTGCCTTCCGTGACCAGACCGTCCAGGCGCAACTCCAGTACCGCTTCGCTTACAACGTCCACGGACATCCGGTTCACGCTGTTTTTCAATTGCTCGACATTGACCAAGGGCTGCACTCCAGTAGCTGTATGCACATACAGTAACCGAAGAACACCCTTTCGCCAATGGCGGCATGCAGGTCCAACCGATGGAAGGCGTCAACGCAGAAATGAAGCAACCCGGTCGGGATCGTCAAACGGCCAATCCAGTTCCGCCCCCGTGTCGATCCTGCGCAACACGGGAATGCGCAGGCCGTAGGCTTCGGACAAGGCATCGCTGTCGGCAATATCAACCAGTTCCACCAACAATCCATGTTCGACGAAAGGCATCAACACAGCCTCGGCGACTTCACAAAGATGGCAACCCAGGGTGCCGAACAGCTGGCATTCCGGTGTCATGGCAGGTACCCAAAAAAGACAGATCGTCATTCTAGGCCCGCTCCACGCAACCGTCGAGCCGGGTACCATGTCGCAGGATGTTTCGGCAAAACGCTGACGCAAATCACTGAGCCCGAATGGGTTTCCAGCGATGCTCGATGTTTTTTCTGTTCTACGCTGGGTCTCGTAAACCTTGAAACGGAGTTTCTCTTGTTCGCCAACCTGCTGATCATTCTCGCCTCGTCCCTGGTGGTCATTGCCCTGTTCAGGCGCCTGCGCCTGCCACCGGTGCTGGGCTATCTGTGCGTCGGCCTGGCTGTCGGGCCCACTGCGCTGAACTGGGTGAATGACAGCGAAGAGCTGCCAGACCTGGCCGAGCTTGGGGTGGTTTTCCTGTTGTTTTCGTTGGGGCTGGAGTTCTCGCTGTCGAAAATGCTCGAACTGCGTCGGGTCGTGTTTGGCCTTGGAAGCCTGCAAGTTCTCTGCTCAGCCGCGCTGCTGGGCGTGCTGCTGGCAGGCAGCGGCGCTCCGCTGGCGGCGGCACTGCTACTCGGCGCAGGACTGGCACTGTCTTCTACGGCCATTGTCAGCAAGGAGCTGTCCAGCCTGGGAGAGATTTTCAGCAGCCACGGCCAGAACGCCATCGGAGTGCTGCTGTTCCAGGACGTCGTCGCGGTATTGCTTTTGACCTTGGTGCCGGTGTTTGCCGGTAGCAGCGACAACGCCTGGTATTGGGCGTTACCGTTGACCTTGGGCAAGACGCTGGTGCTGTTCGGCGGCCTGTTGCTGGCCAGCCGGCTGCTGCTGCCGCGCCTGTTCCATGAAGTGGCGGCATCCCGCTCCGCGGAACTCTTCGTTTTACTGGCCCTGGTGATCGTGCTGCTCACGGCGTGGCTTACCCACCTGCTCGGCCTGTCACCGGCCCTGGGAGCGTTCCTGGCTGGAATGCTGCTGGGTGAAAGCCATTATCGGCACCAGATCGAGGCGGACATACGCCCGTTCCGCGACATCCTGCTCGGGTTGTTCTTCGTCAGCATCGGCATGCTGATCGACCTGCAATTGTTCATGGACGATGGCCTGCTGATCCTGGGATTGACCCTCGGCTTGATGGCGATCAAGGGCTGCGTGGTTGCCGCCCTGGTGAAGTGGCGCGGCAGCGATGGCGAAACGGCGTGGCGCAGCGGCCTCGCCCTGTCCCAGGGCGGCGAGTTCTGTTTCGCCCTGATGGCATTGATGCAACAGAACCACCTCATGCCCGGCGATATCGGCGGCCTGCTACTGGCCGCGACATTCTGCTCGATGCTGCTGACCCCACTATGCCTGCGCGCCGCGCCGGGCATAGCTGCCCGCCTGCACCGCAAACCCAACGAAGAAGCGCAACTGGAGCAGATCAGCGAACTCAATGCAGGCCTGTCAGGCCACGTGGTCATTTGCGGGTATGGTCGCGTCGGCCAGTCCATTGGGCGTTTCCTACGCCGCGAGGGGCTGGAGTTCGTCGCCCTGGACGATGACCCGGTCATCATCCGGGAGGCCACTGCTGGCGAACATTGCGTGCATTATGGTGATTCACGCCGTGCGGACCTGCTTACCGCGGTCGGGCTCGGTCGCGCACGATTGGTGGTGATCGCGGTGGACAAGACAGACATCGCAATGGCGGTACTCAAGGAGGCCCGGCGGGTCAATTCGCATGTACCTGTCCTGGTGCGCACCCGCGACGACAGCCAACTGGCAGAATTGCAGGCCGCCGGAGCCACCGAAGTGGTCCCGGAACTGTTGGAGTCGAGCCTGATGCTCGCGTCCCATGCGCTGATCATGCTCGGGTTACCTGAACAGCGAGTCCGGCATCACGTGGATCAAGTCCGCCACGAGCGTTATGGGCTCCTGCACGGCTTTTATCCGGGCAACCAGGACAAGGAGCCGTGATACCGATCAGTCCAGGTTGACCGCGCCGATCTTGTGAATCGACAGGTCCGCGCCGTAATACTCTTCTTCCTGTGTCAGACGCAGCCCCAGCAAAGCCTTGATCGTCCCGTACACCGCGAACCCGCCAACCAGTGCAATACCGACGCCTAGCGCGGTACCGATCAGTTGGCTGGCCAGGCTCACCCCGCCCAGGCCGCCCATGGCCTGCTGGCCGAAGATCCCGCAGGCGATACCGCCCCAGACACCGCAAAGGCCATGCAACGGCCAGACACCCAGCACGTCATCGATTTTCCATTTGCCTTGGGCCGCCGTGAAACACCACACAAACAGAGCACCAGCAATCGCGCCGGTCGCCAGCGCTCCAATCGGGTGCATCAAGTCGGAGCCCGCGCAGACCGCCACCAAGCCAGCCAACGGTCCGTTATGCAGGAAGCCCGGGTCGTTGCGCCCGACGACCAACGCCGCCACGGTCCCGCCCACCATCGCCATCAATGAATTGACCGCCACCAATCCGCTCACACCAGGCAACGTCTGGGCGCTCATCACGTTGAAGCCGAACCAGCCGACGATCAGGATCCACGAACCCAACGCCAGGAACGGAATGCTCGACGGGGCGAATGCCACCAGGCGCCCGTCCCGGTAACGCCCGTTACGCGGTCCGAGCAGAAGGACAGCGGCCAACGCCAGCCAGCCCCCCATGGCGTGGACCACCACGGAACCGGCAAAGTCATGAAAACTGGCACCAAAATGGCTTTGCAGCCAAGCTTGCAGGCCGAAGTTGCCGTTCCAGGCCACGCCTTCGAAAAATGGATAGACAAACGCCACGATCAGCACCGTGGCGCACAGTTGCGGTGCGAAGCGAGCTCGCTCGGCGATACCACCGGAAATAATGGCCGGGATCGCAGCGGCAAATGTCAGCAGAAAGAAAAATTTCACCAAGCCATAGCCGTGGTCCGCGGCAAGGGCCGCCGCCGGTTGCACAAACGTCACGCCATAGGAAACCCAATAACCGATGAAAAAATAGGCCAGGGTCGAGACAGCAAAATCACTGAGGATCTTTGATAGCGCGTTGACCTGGTTCTTTTGCCGGACCGTTCCGACTTCCAGGAACGCAAACCCGGCATGCATGGCTAGGACCATGACAGCACCGAGCAGGATGAACAGCGTGTTGGAACTATGGACCAGACTGTCCACGGCGCTTTGCATATTTTCCATGGGTATTGGCAGACCTGAAAAAGTTGAAAAAGCACCGAAGCGGTTCGTTTCGCGCCGTCATCGCACCAAATTAAGACAATTCGCCTATCTCCCGAAGGCGATCGAACCGTCTTGGTGCATGACAACTGGCAAACCGAGGTCCTGCTTCGTCGTGCTTTGCGTTTTTTGATTTTCTGGATCAAGGTTTTAGGGCGCTCGCCCAGCTTCAGCGCACTGGCGCAGGCTCACGCACCAGTACATGGCAAAAAGCCGAGCAAAAGTTGTACCAGCCAGTTTCACTGAACCTTCCTGCATGGCTCATACTCGAACGCTTCAGACGTCACCTACGGAGATCCACCCATGGCCAGAACCCAGGCAAAGACCGCTCAAGAAACGCTGATGGAAGACTTTCAGACGCTGGTCAGCGATACCGAGCGACTGCTGGATCACACCGCGACCCTGGCGGGCGACCAGGCTGACGAATTGCGCAGCCAGATCCACGAAACCCTGTTGCGCGCCCGCGAAACGCTCAAGCTGACCGAAGAATCCGTGCGCGAGCGCGGCCAGGCCGCCGTGATCGCCACCGAAGAATATGTGCAGGCCAATCCTTGGCAGTCGGTTGGCATTGCCGCAGGCGTTGGCTTCTTGATCGGATTGCTGGCGACACGGCGCTAATGATGGGTATCGACGAATCCGGCTCGTCCGAAACGGGCACAAAACCTACAGCACGACGCCTGGGCGCGGCATTCCTCGGATTGCTGCACAGTCACGTCGAATTGTTCGGCATCGAACTGCAGGAACAGAAGGCCCGTACCGTCAGCCTGTTGTTATTTGCCGGCCTGGCGCTGGTTTTTGGCTTGCTGCTGCTGGTTGGACTGTCAGCCCTCGTGCTGATCCTGGTGTGGGACACCTACCGCCTGGCAGGGATCATTGGCCTTTGTCTGTTTTACCTGCTGGCGGCGTTGTTTTGCGGGCTTCGGCTCAAGGCAGCGATCTACGACGAATCCTCACCGTTCCACGCCACCCTCGAAGAATTGGCCAATGACCGGGAGCGCCTGTTGCCATGAGCCTGCCCGATATTCCTCAAGCCCGTACCCGACAGGAGATGCGCAAGGCGCTGGTGCGTTTGCGCATGGAGATGCACCGCCAGGAGATTCGCCAGGAAACGCGGCAACTTCTGCACCCGCTGCAACGGGTGCGGGGGTTTACGCAAAGTTGGCACGAGGGCTTCGGGCTCAAGCATGCCTCGCTTTGGGGCGTTGCCGCAGTCTCTTTGCTGGGTTTCCTCGGCGGCAAGCGAACCCGACGCGGCCGTCCTGGGGGCTTGTCGCGCCTGATCCGGCTGGCAACGACGCTGCTTCCGCTGATCAAGCTGGCCAAGAGTACGCGTAAACCCTGATGCTGCTCGACGGGCCCTTCTCATCGAACGGCCCGATTCGACTGTCAACGCAACACCCTGGCACAACTGATCGCATCCCTCAGGCCTTGCAGGACACCGCGCGAACCGGGAAGCTAGGGCATCGACTCAACAAACGGAGCAACCGGCCTTGGATTGGCACACCCTGCTGACGCGCGAACGCCTGGGAAAAACGCTGCACAGTCCGGAAGAACTGGGCCGCAGTCCATTTCACAAAGACCATGACCGCATTATCTTTTCAGGTGCATTCCGTCGCCTTGGGCGCAAGACCCAGGTGCACCCGGTCTCCAGCAACGATCATATCCATACGCGCCTGACCCATTCGTTGGAGGTCAGCTGCGTCGGTCGCTCGCTCGGCATGCGCGTCGGGGAGACCATCCGTAGCGCGCTGCCTGACTGGTGTGAACCCAGCGACCTGGGCATGGTCGTGCAATCGGCCTGCCTGGCCCACGATATAGGGAACCCGCCGTTCGGGCACTCCGGCGAGGACGCCATCCGCTATTGGTTCCAACAGGCAGCAGGGCGTGGCTGGCTTGATGCGATGAGCGAGGCCGAGCGTAACGACTTCCTGAACTTCGAAGGCAACGCCCAGGGGTTCCGGGTGCTCACCCAGCTTGAATACCATCAGTTCGACGGCGGCACCCGGCTCACCTATGCGACGTTGGGCACTTACCTGAAGTATCCCTGGACAGCCCGTCACGCCGACTCCCTGGGCTATAAGAAGCACAAGTTCGGCTGCTATCAGAGCGAACTACCCCTATTGGAGCAAATCGCCCACAAACTTGGCCTGCCGCAGATCGAGGATCAACGCTGGGCAAGGCATCCGCTGGTCTACCTGATGGAGGCCGCCGATGACATCTGTTACGCGCTGATCGACCTGGAAGATGGCGTGGAAATGGACCTGCTGGAATATTCCCAGGTGGAATCGCTGCTGCTGGACCTGGTCGGAGACGATCTGCCGGAGACCTATCGCCAGCTTGGACCATTGGATTCCAGGCGGCGAAAACTGGCTATCCTGCGCGGCAAGGCCATCGAACACCTGACCAACGCCGCAGCCCGTGCGTTCGTCGAACAACAGGATGCGCTGCTGGCCGGCACACTGCAGGGCGACCTCGTGGAGCATATGCACGGGCCGGCCAAGCGCTGCGTGTTGAATGCCAAGGACATGGCTCGCAAGAAAATATTCCAGGACAAGCGCAAGACGCTCAACGAGATCGGCGCCTACACCACGCTGGAGATCCTGCTCAACGGTTTTTGCGGTGCCGCCCTCGAACAACACGGGGGCCGAACGCCCTCATTCAAGAATCGCCGGATCCTCGACCTGCTGGGCAACAACGCCCCCGATCCTGACGGGCCGCTGCACGGCGCTTTCCTGCGGATGATTGATTTCATCGCCGGCATGACTGACAGCTACGCCAGCGAAATGGCCCAGGAAATGACCGGTCGCACTCGCCAATGAAATGACCCGGCCAGCGACCGGAATCCTGCGGGAGCGAGCAGTCGCGCTCCCGCAATCGGTGGTTTTACCGTCTTCCAATAAACAGTTTCCAATGGCTTGGAAATCGCTGGCGAGCGGCTGGAAATAGCTGAAGATTGCATCCCTGCTTAGTTTCGCCATATGACGATACATACACAGACCGGAAGATAAACATCCCCTTCCCACGCTACCCGCCTACTAATTGGCTAAGCACATCGTGTTATCTCGCCTCTTTTTTTGTAGGAAAGTTCTGAAATTGATCAGGCATGCCCCGTCTCCTCGTACGAGCCGGCCTTAACTGGGCTAAGGTGCGCGCTTTATTTAAGCTTGCAGGGGACTTTATTCATGAACTCCGTTTTCATTGTCGACGATCATCCGGTCATCCGCCTCGCCGTTCGAATGCTGCTGGAGCATGAAGGTTATAAAGTCGTAGGGGAAACTGACAACGGCGTCGATGCGATGCAAATGGTGCGCGAATGCATGCCCGACCTGGTCATCCTGGATATCAGCATTCCCAAACTTGATGGATTGGAAATACTTTCACGCTTCAATGCCATGACCACGCCGCTCAAGACATTAGTGCTGACGGCGCAATCCCCAACGCTCTTCGGCATTCGCTGCATGCAATCCGGCGCCTCCGGCTACGTTTGCAAGCAGGAAGACCTCAGCGAACTCGTCAGCGCAATAAAGGCCGTATTGTCCGGCTACAACTATTTCCCCAGCCAGGCACTCACGCCCGTCTCCCATGACGATCCCCGCAGTATCGAGCTGGATCTTTTCAAGAGTGTCAATGACCGCGAGTTGATGGTTCTGCAACTTTTTGCCCAAGGCCGCACCAACAAGGAAATAGCCAAGGGTATGTTCCTGAGCAATAAAACAGTCAGCACCTATAAAAAACGGCTCATGCAAAAACTTAAAGTTAAGTCCTTGGTAGACCTGATTGAAATGGCAAAGCGAAACTCGCTGGTGTGAGAAACAATAGGATGCTCAATCGCATAAGCAACTATCTTCTGCTGTTAGGCGCAGGGTTATATGCGCAAATGCTCATGGCAACGCCAAATATGCCCCAGCGCTACGCGCTATTGAGTCGCGCGACGATGGACCCTATCGAAATCCGTCTCGATGAGACCCAACGTGCCTGGCTGCAAGGTCGTCAAGAATTGATCCTCGGAACCTCCGCGCCGGATTATCCGCCCTTCGACCGTTCTACCAACGGGAGCGACTATGAAGGCATGACTGCCGATTATGCGGGCCTCATCGCCAAGGCGACCGGCCTGCCCATGAAAGTCCTGCGCTTCGCCTCACGCGAGGCCGCCATCGCCGCGCTCAAGCATGGGCAAATCGACCTGCTCGGCAGTGCCAACGGTTTCGAAGCCCGAAGCACCGGCATCATCCTGTCGACCCCCTATGCCGTGGATCAACCGGTCCTGGTCACCCGAACGAGTGAAAGCAGGCCCCTGACTGACGATCTCGAAGGGCTGCGGTTGAGCATGGTCTATCACTACCTGCCCCTGCACGAAATCGAAAAGCTGTACCCCAAAGCGTCTATCACCGCCTACCCCTCCTACCAGAACGCCATCAATGCGGTCGCCTTCGGGCAGGCCGATGTCTTTCTCGGCGATACCATTTCCACCCGTTACATGATCAACAAGGGGTACTTGAGTAATATCCACATGGCCAGCTTCGCAAAACACGAGTCTTCCGGATTCGCCTTCGCGCTGCGACACAACAGCACCCGGTTGCTGGAGATCATTAACGCCACGCTCAACCAGATTCCCATCGCCGAACAGACGGCTATTTCCAAGCGCTGGAGTGCAGGTAGCGACCTGTACCTCTCGGATCACCAGATTCAACTGTCCGACCGAGAACAACGCTGGCTGGCCCAACATCCCACCATTCGGGTAGCAGTGAACGAAACCTTCGCCCCGTTTACCTTCTTCGACCCGGACGCCGATTTTCGCGGCATCAGCGCCGACTTGCTTGAGTTGGTCAAGCTGCGAACCGGCCTGCGCCTGGACATTCAACGTCATCGCACCGACGAGGACATGATCGCCGCAGTCCTGAACGGCCAGGCGGATGTCATTGCCGCGCTCTCGCCAAGCCGCAAACGACAACAACTGCTGAGATTAAGCCGGCCTTATATGGACAGTTCCTTCGTCCTGCTGACGCGCAAGCAGTCCAGCACCCCGGCGACACTGGATCAGTTCGCGGGCAAGAGCCTGGCGATCGCCAAAGGCAACCCCATCATCGATTGGCTACGCAGCCAATACCCCGGCCTGCGAGTCATCGAAACCGCCGACTCGCTGAGCGCCGTCCAGTTGCTTGCCCAAGGGCAAGCCGATGGCAGCGTGAACTCCCTGGTCATGGCCAATTACTTCATGTCCTCCCATACCTTGCGGGACACGTTGCAAATCAGCAGCACCGTGGGCACCCAGCAGGCAATGTTCTCCCTGGCCGTCGGAAAAGACGCCACGGAACTCAATTCCATTCTCGACAAAGCCCTGACCAGCATTGACCCCGACGAGTTGGGCGTCATCAACAACCGTTGGCGTGGCTACGTCCCGGCGTCAGAGGCGGCCTGGCGCACCTATAATCGCCTGTTCCTCCAGGTCGCCGCGGGCGCTGGCCTGCTACTCCTGCTCTCACTGGCCTGGAATGCCTACATGCGGCGCCAGATCAGGCAACGACAAATGGCAGAACTGGCGCTCAATGACCAGCTCGAGTTCATGCACGCCCTGCTCAACGGCACGCCCCACCCGATCTATGTACGGGATCGCAACGGTTTCCTGCAAAGCTGCAACGACAGCTACCTTGAAACATTCAATGCAAGACGCGAGGAGGTCATTGGCAAGAACGTCATGCCCGGTACCATGAGCAACGCCTTCGAAGCGCGGGAATATCAGATGGATTATCAACGCGTGATGGCCGAAGGCGTCCCCCTGATCGTTGATCGGCCGCTGCACATCGGTGACAGGAAGCTCACTATCTACCACTGGATCCTCCCCTACCGAAATTCGGCGGCACAGGTACAAGGCATCATCGGCGGCTGGATCGACATCAGCGAACGGCGAGCGCTGTTCGACGAACTGCGTGCCGCCAAGGAGCAGGCCGAGAATGCCAACCGGGCCAAAAGTACCTTCCTGGCGACCATGAGCCATGAAATCCGCACACCGATGAACGCCGTGATCGGCATGCTCGAGCTCGCCCTCAAGCACGCCGACAAAGGCCAGGTGGACCGCTCGGCAATAGAGGTCGCGTACGAGTCGGCCTCCGGCATGCTGGAGCTGATCGGCGATATTCTCGACATCGCCCGTATCGAATCAGGCCATCTGAGCCTGGCGCCCGAACGTGTCGACCTGAGAGCCCTCTTGCAGTCGGTCGTTCGCGTGTTCGCGGGATTGGCCCGGCAGAAGAACCTGGCGTTGTCGTTGCACTTCGAGCCTGCCGAAGGCAATCCGAACGTGCACATCGACCCATTGCGATTCAAGCAGGTCATCTCGAACCTGATCAGCAACGCCCTGAAATTCACCGAGTTGGGTGAGGTCAAGGTGAGCGTGAAACTGTCACCCACCGTGCACGAAGGGACGCTGCACCTGCAATTGGAGGTCAGCGACAGCGGCATCGGCATCAGCCCGGCGGACCTGGGGCGGCTGTTCGAGCCGTTCGCCCAGGCCGATAACAGCAGCCGGATGGCGCGCAAGGGCGCGGGCCTGGGCCTGGTGATCAGCCGCCACCTCTGTCGGATGATGGGGGGCGATCTGCGGATGGACAGCCAGCCAGGCGTTGGCACCCAGGTCCGGGTCTCCTTGCAACTGGCCGCCCTGCCGGGCGCCCCGGCACGCCCTGACGCCGAACCCATGATCGAAACCGCCGCCTGCGCATTGCGCGTCCTGGTCGTGGACGATCATCCGGCGAATCGCCTGCTGATGTCCCAGCAATTGGAATACCTCGGCCATCACCACCACCTCAGCCACGACGGCGAGCAAGGGCTCAAGGCCTGGCTGGACGGGGATTTCGACCTGGTGATCGCTGATTGCAACATGCCCATCATGAGCGGCTACGAACTCGCCACGGCGATCCGTCTGCGCGAGACGGAACATCAGCTACCGCCCTGCACCATCCTGGGATTCACAGCCAACGCACAACCCGAGGAAAGACAGCGTTGCAAAGATGCCGGCATGAACGATTGCCTGTTCAAGCCGATCAGTCTGAGCGCGCTGAATCAATGGATGAACCAGATCAAACCCGCCAAGCGTCGCCACGCATTCAACGCGCAATGCCTGCACGCCCTGACCGGAGGCAACCCCGTGTCGACGCGACGCCTGCTGGCGGAACTGCTCAGCAGCAACCGTTCGGACCGGCAGGAGTTGCTTGACGCCGCTGAAAACGGAGACAGGCGAGCATTGGCCGAGACAGCCCATAAAATCAAAGGCGTCGCCCGCATCGTACAGGCGACTTCGTTGGTTCAACTCTGCGAGGCATTGGAGCTGGCCTGTCATCAAGCGCCAGAACGAATCGAAGGGCATGCCCAGGCCCTCGAACAGGCAATGACAGAACTGGAGCAGGCCCTGCAAACGGAGATCGTCAAGGCAGAATAACCCAGTGTTTACTATGCTGTTCGCTCAGCAGTGCGTAGCGGGGGCGATCCCCCCGAACACTTGGAGTGACGGAAATGCCCAGCGCACCGCGTCCGGAAAAACGCCGGTTTCCCCTGCACGTCCATATCAGCGTGATGTTCACGCTGCTCTTGCTCCTGACGGGCGTGGTGCTGGGTGTATTCAATTACCAGCAGACCACCCAGATCATCCTGTCCAGCAGTGAAAAACTGTTCAATCGAATCGAACAGGATGTGCGGGTGGACCTGTACGACACCTACGAACCGATCCGTCATCTGCTGGGCCTGCTGGCTGATTATCCGGCAACCCGCGAGCCCCGGATCGCCGAACGATTGGCCTTGCTCGCGCCTTTCAGCCGCGCGCTGCGGGACAACCCGAACCTGGCGTCGTTGTACCTGGGCGATTGCAATGGCGACTTTCTGATGGTTCGGCCATTACGCACCAAGGCCTTGAGGACCGCCTTGAACGCGCCGGTCGACGCGACGTATCAGGTCTGGACCGTGGAGCGCACGCGCGAAGGCCAGGTCCGCTCCCGATCGCTGTTCTATGACCAGGCCCTGACGCTCGTCGGCCAGCAGGACAACCCTGACGAAACCTTTGATCCACGCAGCCGGGGCTGGTTTCGCAGCGCAATGGAAACAGCGGAGCAGATTACAACCGAGCCCTATGTGTTCTTTTCGACCCGGAACATCGGCACGACCCTCGCCCGACGCAGCGGCGAGCATGCGGTCATCGGTGCCGACCTGACCCTGGCCGCCCTGTCCCAGACGCTGGCCAAGCACAAGGTCACCCCTGGCACCGAGATCGTCCTGCTCGACCCCCAAGGCAACGCGGTGGGCTACCCAGACAGCGGCCGACTGATCGTTGATACCGAATCATCAAGGCTGATCAAGGCCCGTGACCTGGCGCCGGCCATTGCCGCCGCGCTCGATGGAAACAGCGACACGCCGCGCCTGGAGGCGGCTGGGCGCCAATGGATCGTTTCCCGCAGCCACATCCAGGAAGGTGGGCCACAAGGCCTTGAACTGGCGTTGCTGGTGCCGGAAGACGAGTTACTGGCCGATGCCTATCGCATGCGCTGGCAAGGCGCATTGATTACCCTCGCCACGTTGCTGCTGTGCCTGCCCTTGGGCTGGCTGACCTCCAGGATCCTGGTCAAGCCGTTACGGTCCCTGGTGCAGGAAGCCGATGCGATTCGCAGCTTCGACTTCGATTACCCTGCGTCCCGTCGCTCCCCGGTGCTGGAGGTCGATCAGTTGGGCGTTTCCATGGCCCGCATGAAAGAGACCCTGGCGAGCTTTTTCGAGATCACCGCCAGCCTGCGTGCCGAAACCCGCTTCGCCCCGCTTTTGGAGCGTGTGCTGTTCGAGACCGTGAAAATCGGCCAGGCCCAGGCCGGACTGATCTATCTGCGAGAAAGCGATGGAAAGCAAATCAAGCCGTATGGACTGGTCATCGACGGAACCCCTCGGGATCTGCAAACGTTCGAATTGCAAGGCTATACGCTGAATGCTCCAAGCCGCCCGCATTGGTTTCAGCAATTGACCGTCGCGGAGACGCTGGTGTGCTCCCTCGGCTTCGAACAGGCCGGCGATCTGCGCGGTATCCTGCTGGCAATGGACGCACCACGCGCCCACCTGATCGGTATTCACCTGCGCAACCGTCACCAGGAAACCGTCGGCGTGCTGGTGCTGTTGATCAGCGACAGCGGCACCGACGCCGACCTGGAAAAGCTCCAGCCAGACCGCATCGCGTTCCTGCAGGCCGTCTCCGGCGCCGCGACGGTGAGCATCGAAAGCCAGCGCTTGCAAGCCAGGCAGAAGCAACTGCTGGACTCATTCATTCAACTGCTCGCCGGCGCGATCGATGCGAAGAGCCCTTACACCGGCGGCCATTGCCAGCGAGTGCCCGCGCTGACACTGATGCTCGCCCAAGCGGCAGCCACCAGCCAGGCGCCTGCGTTCGAAGGCTATCGACCGACGGAAGACGAATGGGAGGCGCTGCACATAGCGGCCTGGCTGCACGACTGTGGCAAGGTCACCACGCCCGAGTACGTGGTGGACAAAGCCACCAAGCTGGAAACCTTGAACGACCGCATCCACGAGGTCCGTACCCGCTTCGAAGTCCTCAAGCGCGATGCCTGGATCGATTACTGGCAGGCGGTGGCAAGCGGTGGCGAAGCGTCATCCCTGGCCCGGCGACGCGATGCGGCATTGGCGGCCCTGGATGATGACTTCGCCTTCGTCGCACGTTGCAACCTGGGCTCCGAAGCCATGGCCGACGATGACCTGCAACGCCTGCAACACATCGCCCAGCGCACCTGGACCCGCACCCTGGATGATCGCCTGGGCGTCTCCTGGGAGGAAAACCGCCGCCAGGCACGCGCCCCCAAACCGACGCTGCCCGTCACCGAATCATTGCTGGCGGACAAACCCGAACACCTGTTCGAGCGGCATGAGGCCGAGCTGATTCCGGCGGACAATCCGTGGGGCTTCCAGCTCGACGTGCCCACTTGGAAATACAACCGCGGCGAACTCTATAACCTCAGCGTCACGCGCGGCACGCTGACCCGCGAAGAGCGCTACGTGATCAATCACCACATGGTCCAGACCATCCTGATGCTCAGTCAGTTGCCCTTCCCCAGCCATTTGGAAAACGTCGCGGAGATCGCCGGCGGCCATCACGAGAAAATGGACGGCACCGGTTATCCCAAGCGACTCAAGCGCGAACAGATGAGCCTGCCGGCTCGAATGATGGCGATAGCAGACATCTTCGAAGCCCTGACCGCGGCCGACCGACCGTATAAAAAAGCCAAGAAACTGAGCGAGGCCCTGGGCATCATGGCCACCATGTGCCGTGACGCCCATATCGATTGCGAACTCTTCAAGCTGTTCATCGACGAGAGGATCTACTTGCGTTACGCCGAGGAATATCTTGATCCGCGTCAGATCGATGAAATCGATCCGGGCAGCCTGTTGGCCAAGGCAGGATTGAACGCGTGATCAGCACTCGGTCAAACGCAGGAATATCGCCGCCAATTGCTCGATGCCGGCCTGGTCATGCTCGGTAAAACGCGCCAGTTTCGGACTGTCCAGGTCCAGCACGCCGATCAGGCGCCCGTCCTTGACCAGCGGCACGACCAATTCGCTGTTCGAGGCGCTGTCGCAGGCGATGTGCCCGGGGAAGGCGTGGACATCTTCGACGCGCTGGGTCTGGAGCGTCGCGGCGGCGGCACCACACACGCCGCGACCGAAGGGAATCCGTACACAGGCGATCTGCCCCTGGAACGGGCCCAGCACCAGTTCTTCGTTGCGATTAAGGTAAAAACCGGCCCAGTTCAAGTCGTCCATCTGATTGAACAGGAACGCTGAGAACTGCGCCGCGTTGGCGATGAAATCGCGCTCATCCGCCAACAACGATTGCAACTGCGCCGACAGCAGTCCGTAGCCTTCGAGACCTGCGCCGGTGTTCGTCAAATCGATCATGCATTGTGCTCCAGAAGCTTGAGGCCCACCCAATAACGGGCAAATTGATAAGCGCAACGGCCGTTGCGGTTGCCGCGCCCGGTCGCCCAGCGGACCGCCTGTATGTCCAGCGCTTCGTCACGTTGCCAGGCCAGCCCGGCCTTGGCGGCGAGTGTGCCGATCCAGTGCTCTACCACGTCGAGGAAATGCTCTTGGGTAAAGGGATAGAACGACAACCACAAGCCGAAACGGTCGGACAAGGCGATCTTGTCTTCGACGGCCTCGCTGGGATGAAGCTCGCCGTCGACCCGCTTCCAGTTTTCGTTGTCGCTTTCTTTTTCGGGCACCAGGTGACGCCGGTTGGAAGTCGCATACAACAGCACGTTGTCCGGCGCCTGTTCGAGAGAACCGTCCAATACGCTCTTGAGCACGCGATAATCGCCTTCACCGGACTCGAACGACAGATCGTCGCAGAACACCACGAAGCGCTGGGGCAGCTTGGCGACCTGTTCGACCACCCGGGGCAGATCGGCCAGGTGATCACGCTCGATCTCGATCAGCCGCAGGCCATGCCCGGCGTGTTCAGCCAGCAAGGCTCGTATCAGGGAGGACTTGCCCGTGCCACGCGATCCCCAGAGCAGCGCATGGTTGGCGGGCATGCCGTCGATGAACTGCCGGGTATTGCGGCCCAACTGTTCAACCTGGCGATCCACGCCGATCAGGTCCGACAGCCGCATGTCGAGACTGACTTCAAGCGGCAGCAGGAAGCCGCTGCGCCCGTCACGTTGCCAGCGTGCGGCCAGGGTCTGCGTCCAGTCGACGGCAGGCCGTGGCGCAGGCAACAAGGGTTCTATGCGGGCCAGCACCGCATCGGCGCGGTCAAGAAAAGCAATTAATCGAGCGTCCACGTCTTCTCCTCGGACAGGTTCACGGTAATGATGACGCTACAGCGACGAAACGACGAAGCCGATGGCGGGTCTGTTTCACACACTACACACCGGTCGCACCGGTATTCAGAGATGATCAGCTATGCTTGACCGGCGAAGGGAAACGTAAGTGGTTCACCATTCCATGGACATCAGGTTCACCCAACGGCTGTCGTACAAGCAGGCCCGACTGACCGTCCTGGTGGGTTTCGTGCTGGGCACGTTGTTAAGCCTGGTGCAGATCGGCATCGATTATGCCAGCGAAGACGCGTCGATCAACCGTGAAATCCTGTCCCTGCTGGAAATCAGCCACAACCCGGCATCGCGCATCGCCTACAACATCGACGCCGAGCTTGCCCAGGAACTGGCCCTGGGCCTGTTGCGTTCGCCAGCCGTCATTGGCACCGAACTGATCGATAACAACAATACCGTGCTGGCGAGCGTCAAGCGCCCCGAACTGCAAAGCAGCTACCGGTTTATCAGCGACTTTCTTTTCGGCGCCCAACGGCAATTCGAAGACCGGCTCTATTTGAGCCATTTGCCTGACGAGTCCCTGGGTGTCTTGCGACTGGACGTCGATACGTATTCCTTCGGCAGTCGTTTCCTGCGCCGGGCCGAGATCACCCTGCTCAACGGTTTCGCCCGCAGCCTGATCCTGACCGGCCTGCTGCTCGCCTTGTTCTACGTCATGCTGACCAAGCCGCTGGTACGGGTCATTCGCGAACTGAGCAGCCGCGACCCGAGCAGCAGCGAACAAAGTCCCCTGGAATGCCCCACCGGCCATCAATACGACGAGATCGGCGTGCTGGTGTCGGTTGCCAACCAGCAGTTCGAAAACATCTCGACCGAAATCCAGCAACGACGCACCGCTGAAAATCGTCTCACCGATTACCTGGCGCAGCTGGAAAACATCGTTTCGGCGCGCACCGCCGAACTCAAGGCCATCAATGCGCGCCTCAGCCAGTCCAACGAAGAACTGGAGGTTGCGCGGCGTACTGCCCTGGACATGGCCGAAGCCCGATCCGCGTTCCTGGCCAACATGAGCCATGAAATCCGAACGCCACTCAACGGACTGCTCGGGATGATCGCGTTGTCCCTGGACGGCCCATTGACCGCCGAACAACAGCAACAGCTGTCAATCGCCCACGACTCGGGCAAGGTACTGGTGGAGCTGCTCAACGATATCCTCGACCTGTCCAAGTTCGACGCCGGCCAACTGGAACTCGAACGCATACCGTTCGACCTCGGTTCGCTGATCGAGGACACCGCCAACCTGCTTTCACAAAATGCCGCCCCGAGCGTCGAACTGGCGTGCCTGATTGATCCACAGTTCCCCGCCCAGGTACTGGGCGATCCGACCCGCGTTCGCCAGATCGTCAGCAACCTGCTGTCCAACGCCTTGAAGTTCACCCGCTTCGGTCGGGTCGACGTGCGCTTGAGCCAACACGAAGGCGGCGTGCGGATCGAGGTCTGCGACACGGGCATCGGCATCCCTCAGGAGGCCCAGGCCCGGATCCTCCAGCCATTCACCCAGGCTGGCGCCGGCATCACGCGCCAGTTCGGCGGCACCGGGCTCGGGCTGGCGCTGACCTATAACCTCTGCGAAGCCATGCAGGGCCGGTTGACGATCAGCTCCGAGGCTGGCTTTGGCAGCCAATTCTGCGCAGACCTGCCACTGCCTTGTCACACCCCCGCGGCCGCCATCGAGCCCTTGCGTGGCAACGTCGTCGCCATTACCACTGCCAATAGCGGTTTGGCCGAATTGTTGGGCATGCTGGTGCCTGGCTGGGGATTGGACTATGTACAACGTTCCGTGGACGACGGGCTGCTGGGGCTCAATCCCGACATCCTGATCACCGATTGCCCGGAATGCCTGTTCAATCTGCGGCCGACCTTCGCCGCGCCGATCCTGCTGGTGACCGCCTACGGCAGTTTCATGCCCAGCGAAGAAGCAGCCGCGCTCGCCCCCTTGCTGCAACAAGCCCGGCCGCTGGCGCGCCATGCGCTTTATCAGATCTTGCGGCGCGCCCTGCAAAGCGAGGCGACCACCATCAACGACGCGCAGATCGAAGCGCTGGCCCCTTCGCGCCGCGGGCGAGTGCTGTTGGTGGAAGACAACCCCGTCAACCAATTGGTGGCCAAGGGCATGCTGGTGAAACTGGGCTGCGAGGTCGTCGTCGCGGCCCACGGCATCGAGGCCCTTGACCAGCTCGAACAGCAGGATTTCGACCTGGTATTGATGGACTGCAACATGCCGGTCATGGACGGTTATGAAGCCAGCCGGCAGATTCGTCGCAGTGGGCGCTGGCCAAACCTGCCGATTGTCGCGCTGACCGCCAATGCGATGCCCGAGGAGCGCGAACGCTGCCGCGCCGCCGGCATGAGCGACTATCTGTCCAAGCCGTTCCGTCGCGAAGAGCTCGCGGCATTGCTGGATCAGTGGGTGCCCACTACGTCAGCGCTTTGATCTGGGCCAACAAGTGATCCAGGCTGTCGCGCAGGTCACCCACGCGATCCAGATCGATGCCACTGTCACACAACAGGCGGGCCTTGAGCGGGCCGACCTGCTCGCGCAAGGCCTTTCCACTGTCCGACAGGCTCAAATGAACCTCGCGTTCATCACGGGCTGAACGCTGGCGCTCGACCAACGCCAGTTGCTCCAAACGCTTGAGCAGCGGCGTCAGCGTGCCGGAATCAAGCAGTAGGCGCTCCCCCAGTGCCTTGACCGTGGGTTGTTCCGGAGCGTTTTCCTGCCATTCCCACAACACCAGCATCGCCAGATACTGCGGGTAGGTCAGGCCGAGCTGATCCAGCATCGGCTTGTAGCCGCGAATCACCGCCCGCGACGCGGCATACAGCTTGAAGCACAGCTGGCTGTCGAGCTTCAGCGAATCGACTGACAGATCGTTCATTTGAGCAGGGCTTCGATCTCGGCGGTGAGGTCCTGGGGCTTGGTGGTCGGGGCGAAGCGCTTGACCACCTGGCCATCCTTGCCGATCAGGAACTTGGTGAAATTCCATTTGATGCCCTTGGACCCCAGCACACCAGGCGCCCGTTGCTTGAGCTGGACGAACAGCGGGTGGGCGTTGGCACCGTTGACCTCGATTTTCTTGAACAATGGAAAGCTCACGCCGAAGTTGAGCTCGCAAAACTCCGAAATCGCCCCCTCGTTGCCCGGCTCCTGCTTGCCAAATTGGTTGCAGGGAAAACCCAGTACCACCAGCCCCCGGTCCTTGTAGGACTGCCACAACGCCTCGAGCCCTTTGTACTGCGGGGTGAAACCGCATTGGCTGGCGGTATTGACCACCAGGACAGCCTTGCCGGCGAATTCGGCGAGGGTCTTTTGTTCGCCCTTGATGGTGGTGCAGGGAATGCTCAGCAGGTTGTCGGTCATGGGGCAGCTCCTCAAGAAGTTGGAGGGGCGAAGATAGCGAGCAATTAAATTGTGTGCAATTTAATTATCTAAAAGACAAAGCTTCGATCGAACACAGGCCTGTGGCGAGGGGATTCATCCCCGC
>NZ_JAOSHO010000060.1 GCF_025917275.1 Pseudomonas agronomica
TGTCAGTCGCCGGATCCGGGTGGCGCACATCGCGCTCGACCACGTCCACCGGCTCGCCGCAAGCGTCTTTCGCCGGTGCGCTGTTGCCTGGTTGGGTCTGCCCTTTGGAATGTTCGATCGTCATGACGTCGTCCTCGATGTGATGGCTGTTGATTTTCGAGTGGGGCGAAACGGCGAGAGTTCGATCGGGTTGCGCTCTTTATCGCAAGGCGGCGCGAGGCCATGGGCAAACTGTCCGAAATCCTGCGCGCGAGCCAAGGAATCTGCTAAAACGCAGCTTCTGTCCCAGTAGCGAATCGCATCGATGTCCGCATTTTTATTTTCTCGCTTCAAACAGCGTTGGCTGGCCTGGTCGTTGATGATCGCAATGGTGGTCGGCCTGCCGGTGGGCTGCGCGGCGTTGCAGCACAAGGAGCGCGAATTGGTGTTTCGCATCGAGCCGGGAACAGCGAGCTGGTTCAGCGGCCTCCCCAGCGGTTTGCAGGAATTCGATCTCAAGCCCAGGACGTTCAAGGCAGGGGAAAATATCCATGGCTGGTGGTGGCCGGCCGAGCGCAAGAATGCGCCGGCCATCCTGTATCTGCACGGCGTGCGCTGGAACCTGACCGGTCAGTTGTTTCGAATCCAGCAACTGCGAGCGCTGGGCTATTCGGTGCTGGCGATCGATTACCGTGGCTTCGGCAAGAGCCAGGGCGACCTGCCATCGGAAGCCAGCGTCTATGAGGATGCGCGAATCGCCTGGGGGCGTCTCGAAGTGTTGCAACCGGATCCGGCCCTGCGGCTGATCTACGGTCATTCACTGGGTGGCGCCGTCGCGGTTGATCTCGCGGCGGAACTGGGCCAGAAGGCGGCAAGCAATGGTACCCCGGTGCCGGCCCGAGGGTTAGTGATCGAATCCACATTTACTTCGTTGGGCGATGTCGCCACGGCCATGGCGGATACGCCACTGCCGGTGCGCTGGTTGCTGTCCCAGAAGTTCGATTCCATCGACAAGATCGGCGAGATCAACATGCCGCTGTTGATCGTCCATGGCGCGGCGGACGCCTACGTACCGCCGCGTTTCAGCGAACAGTTGTTCAACGCCGCCCGGGAGCCCAAGCGTTTGCTGATGGTGCCCGGCGCCACGCACAACAACAGCATGAGCCTGGCGGGCCGGACCTACCGGCAAGCGTTGGATACGTTGATGAAATCCAGCCTGTCTCCAGTCGCCGGACGTTCCGGCACAAGTCCGGCCAAGGCGGGTTGACGCTGCTTTCTCGATTTAATTTTGTAGGAAACAGCATCAGTCCATGCCGTCAATCTTCCCAGCAGTTCTTCCTGTTGGGCGCCGGACTACAACACGCAAAGAAAATACCCCGCATCTCACGCGTTTTTTCCCGCTCTGCGGGTCACTAGACCCTACATCCAGATCCTGCCACAGCCCCTTCCTTCTTCTCGTCCGGCTCTGAATCACGGGCTCAAGACTTTCAAGCACGACAATAAATGTAAATGTGTTGGGCGTATTTTCCTCCCGCCCTGCTTACAAATCGTCATGTTTGACCCCGCCCCCAGCGATTTCCTAACGTCTCTCTGCGCCGCCAACACGGCGTTTCCCAATACCCTTTGAATAACTCGAAAAAAGGAAACGACTCATGGGCTACATGATGAGCTGGAATGCCAACGAACTGTCTGATCTGGGTGTCGACCTGGAAAACCCGGACGCTTTTCCCTCGGAACAACAGCTGGAGGACCTGCAACTGAGCCAGGCAGAAAAAGCCGAGCTTGACGCCGAGTAACTAAAAGCGGGGGCACGCGGTGCCCCCGTTCCAGGAGTGACGATTCATGGACGCATCCCCCACACCCGAGCGCGAACGGTCCCTGACCCAATCAGCCCGACAAATCGAAGCCGAGCTGCAAACGTTGGGATTGCAGAGCAACCTGCGCACGTTGGGCAACCGGGTCGTTTCCGTCCAGGCCGAAATCGGCGACTCGCGGCGAAAAGCCTTGGGTTGCGGCAAGGGCTACGCCGAACAGGCTCGCGTCGGCGCGCTGTACGAAGCATTCGAGCATTATTTGAGCGACCCGGCCCTGGCCAGGGACCTCGTCGTGTTGACGCCCGCCGACCTGATCCGTGGCATAGCCGGTAAAGATGATCTGTTGGATACCTTGCAGGACCAGCCCGACAGCCGGATCGCCTGCCGCCCGTACTCGGCCATCAGTGACGGCACCTCGTTTCACTATCCCATCGCCTTGACGATGCCCAGCTATGCGAATGATCCCGCACCGGACGATACGACCGATTACCGTTCGTTGCGCCGTTACTCCAGCAGCAGCGGGAGCGCCATCGGCGCAACCCTGGACGAAGCCGTCCTCCACGGGCTCAACGAATGCCTGGAGCGCGACGCGGTTTCACTGTTCCTGCTCGATCACTTTTATTACCAGAACGCCACGCCCTTGCGGATAGTCCAGCGCATGCCCAGCGACGAGGCGTTGGACCAATTGTGGGCCGACGCCCAGGCCGAGATCGGTGCAGAAATCGTACTGCTGGACATCAGCACCGAATTTGCCGCCACGACTTGCCTGGCTTTCGCGAACCTCTCTGGCGAGCCGGTCAACGTGTTTGGATCAGGCACTTCGACCACGCCCCTTCACGCGGCTCATCGGGCTTTGACCGAGTTGGTGCAGTTGCACCTGAACACCCGTGAAGCGCCGCTGCGCCAGCACCTGTCCGTCGCCAACCGTCATCTGGCCGGGTTTTCCCGATTGCAACGCTGCATGCGTTTCGAGCCCAGCCATCTGCTGGATACCCGACCGCAAAAAACCATCAAGCTGCCAAAAACCGCCGAGGCCCGCCCGCTGAAGGCGCAGATCAAACAACTGGCGGGCAACCTGCAGCAACACGGTTACACAGCCGGCTTTTCGACGCTTTATCGTTCCGAAGCGGGCACGACGCTGGTCAATGTGGTCGTGCCTGGGCTGGAGCGTTTCTACATCGTATCCAGCGGCAACGTCGTCGTGCCCATGGCCCGCGGAAGAAGACGTGCCCTCATGGAGGCTGCGGCCCATGCGTGAACAGACGACGCGGCAGCGCCTGCGGCGTGAGCTCGGCCTGGAAAGAATCCTGCGAACCGAACCTGTAGCGCCCGGCTCATGGGAGCGTTTCGTCGAACCCTTGGGCGCCGGTCTCAATCAGATCTTCATCCTGCGCTGTCGAGGACGCGACTGGGTCGGCCGCAAGACATTGCAACGGGACGAACGGGAGCGCCTGCGCTCGGACAGTCGGATCGGCTCCTGGATGCTGCTCGGCCCGCTCGGTCAGTTCCATTGGGGTGATGAAGGTCTTCTGCTGGACTACCACGCCATCCGACGAAACGACAAGGTCACCGTATTCGTAGACGCATTGGAGGACCCTCACAGCGAAATCCACTTTCCTTTTCCCGCACTTGAGCGAGACGGCCGGGAATTCGTCTGCCCTCAAGACCACTGGGCATTCACTGACGCGCTCGCCCGTGAACTCGACGATGGCGAAGCGCACTTGCGACACCACTGTTGCCGGTTGCTGCGGTCATGGTTGAAGCCAGGCGCGATAATCCACGACCCGGCCTGCTCCACCGGCACGTTCATCCATCACCTGGCTCAAGCCTTGCCTGGCAGCCATTGTATCGGCTCGGATCGTTCGCCCTCGATGATCGAAGCGGCCCGAAGTCGCTACGGGCGCTCGGTTGAGTTTCGGCTGGCCGATGCCGCCAGTGCCGAGCTCGTCGTCGATCATTGCGATGTGCTGGTGCTTCGGTTTCTCAACGCCGAAGTCATGACCCGTGCCGAAGCCGAACGGTTGCTGCGCCGACTCGTGTCGACACTCGTGCCCGGCGGCAGGCTTATCGTGTTTGGTCATACGCCTGTGCTGCCGGCCATGCGCTATCTGGCCCAGCAATGTGCGCTGACACTCGTCTCCAGCCTCGCCTCGTGCGGCATCACCGGCCAGCTTTTCCAATTCTATGTCCTGACGAGGGACACGCCATGACGCGCCCCTTGGACGGCGGTTACTACCCCACCGACGACGGCCACTTGCTTTATTGGGAGCGCCACGGCACACCCGGCTGCGAGCCGCTGATGGTGTTGCAGGGCGGGCCCGGAGGCCGATCGAGTCATCGATACCTGGAGCTGCTGGACCTGCAGGGTTTCGAAGTCATTATGTTCGACCAGCGGGGTTGTGGTCGCTCGACGCCGGAAGGTGATTGCCAGCACAACAACACATCGTTGTCCGTTCTCGACATCGAGGCCCTGCGTGAGCATTTCGGTTTCAGGCGCATCAGCCTGCTCGGCGTTTCCTGGGGCAGTTGGCTGGCAGTCCAGTACCAGCGACGCTATGCCCACTCGGTGCACAGGGTATTGCTCGCGTCGGTATTCGTGCCCTGCGCGGCCATCGTCCAGGCGTATGACCGCGACCTGTGCCAATGGTTGGCGAGTGTCGGGCCGGTCAGCTGTGCGACGAACCCGCGGCAGATATTCGACGAACTGGGCCACGAGACTTCGAATCGCCAGCGACAGGCCGCCGTGCATTGGCTGCTGGCAGTGCTCAGTCCCAGCGGTGTGGTCGTGTGCCCATCTGCCTTGGCGCGATGCGTCGACGAGAGCGTCCTGCGGGCCCTGCGCCTGGAGCTTCACTTTCATCTAGAGGGGTATTTTTTCAAACCAGCCGACGCTGACCTGGATCCCCAGGCCAAGGTGACCGTGGTGCAAGGGCTGAAGGATCGCTACGGCATGCAGAGCCTGCGCTGGCTCGAACTGCACCTGAACGTGCGCGCCATCATGGTCGAGGCCGGCCACAACGCCTTGGCGCCCGCTATCGTCAAGGCGATGCGCCGGGCTTTACCGGCAGAGAAATAGAAACGGCACCTTGCAGTGCCGTCCCTTACCTTGCGGATGCCGCGTTATTTACGCGCTGCCTCCCACGACTTCAACAGCTCGGTGTAGCTTACGGTTTCGCCTTTAGGCTTCTCGTTCGCCAGTTTCGGCTTCGGTGCACCCGGTTGGTCGAACCAGTATTGCGCGTCGCGCTCAGGGTTCATCTTAGGTGCGCAAGTGGCTTGGGCCTTGGAGCGTTCCAGGCGAGTCATGATCGCGTCCTGGTCCTTGGCCAAGCCATCGAGCGCTTGCTGTGGCGTCTTCTCGCCGCTGGCCGCTTCGGCGATGTGGCTCCACCACAACTGCGCGAGACGTGGATAATCCGGCACGTTGGTCCCGGTCGGGGTCCATTGCACGCGGGCCGGGCTGCGGTAGAACTCCACCAAGCCACCGAGTTTTGGTGCCAGGTCGGTCATCGCCTGGGAGTTGATGTCCGACTCACGAATCGGCGTCAGGCCCACGATGGTCTTTTTCAGCGACACGGTTTTCGAGGTCACGAATTGCGCATAGAGCCAGGCCGCGAGCTTCTGCTTCTCAGGCGTGGACTTCATGAACGTCCACGACCCCACGTCCTGATACCCCAGCTTCATGCCCTGTTCCCAGTACGGACCGCGTGGCGAAGGCGCCATGCGCCATTTCGGCGTGCCGTCGGCATTCACCACCGGCAGGCCCGGCTTGGTCATGTCGGCGGTGAACGCGGTGTACCAGAAAATCTGCTGGGCGATGTTGCCTTGGGACGGCACCGGGCCAGACTCCGAGAAGGTCATGCCCGCCGCTTCCGGTGGCGCGTATTTCTTCAGCCAGTCCACGTATTTGGTGGTGGCGAACACGGCGGCAGGGCCGTTGGTGTCGCCGCCACGGGTGACGCTGGAACCAACCGGATGGCAGTCTTCGACGCGAATGCCCCACTCGTCCACCGGCAACCCGTTTGGCAGGCCTTTGTCGCCGCCACCGGCCATGGAGAACCAGGCATCGGTGAAGCGCCAGCCCAGGGACGGGTCTTTCTTGCCGTAGTCCATGTGTCCGTAGATGCGCTTGCCGTCGATCTCCTTGACGTCCTCGGAGAAGAACTTGGCGATGTCTTCATAGGCTGACCAGTTCACCGGTACGCCCAGCTCGTAGCCGTATTTTTCCTTGAACTTGGCCTTCAGGTCCGCGCGCTCGAACCAGTCGGCGCGGAACCAGTACAAGTTGGCGAACTGCTGGTCGGGCAGTTGATAGATCTTGCCGTCCGGCGCGGTGGTGAAGGAAATGCCGATGAAGTCCTTGATGTCCAATGTCGGCGAGGTGTAGTTCTTGCCTTCGTTGGCCATCAGGTCGGTGATCGATTCGGTCTTGCCGTAGCGAAAGTGCGTACCGATCAGGTCCGAGTCGTTGACCCAGCCGTCATAGATATTCTTGTCCGACTGCATCACCGTCTGCATTTTTTCCACGACGTCGCCTTCTTGCAGCAGGTCGTGGGTCAATTGGATGCCGGTGATTTCGGTGAAGGCCTTGGCCAGTACCTTGGACTCGTATTCGTGCGTGGTGAGGGTTTCCGACACCACGTTGATCTTCATCCCGCGAAACGGCTCGGCGGCCTTGATGAACCACTTCAGCTCTTCAAGCTGTTGCTCGGCTGTCAGGGTTGACGGCTTGAACTCACTGCCGATCCATTTTTTTGCGGCGTCTTCATAGGCGTCGGCCCAGGCCGCAGCGCTCAGCCCGCTGAGTGCCAGCATGGCTGCCAATGAAACGCTATGTCGCAGCTTATTGTTTTTATCGAACATAGAGACCTCTTCTGTTTGGGTTTAAGAGCCTGATCGTCGAGCGACTAGCCCCACCGCATCACTGCCAACAGCCACACCAAAGACAACGCGAACGCTATCCAGATGCTCCAGTCGGTGGCGCCGATCACCAGCAAGTGCAGGTAGGCGCTACCGAGAAGACCGATAAACAACCGATCGCCACGGGTCGTGACAATCGGCAGGAAACCACGCCGAGGGATACTCGGCGAACGCAGTTCCCATGTGGTCATGCCTATTAAAAACAAGGCGATGACACCAAAAAACGCCGCCGTCGGGACGGTCCAATTCATCCATTCCATCATCGACTCCTCAGACCCGGCCCAGGGCGAAGCCCTTGGCCACGTGGTTGCGAACGAACCAGATCACCAGCATGCCCGGCAGGATGGTCAACACCCCCGCCGCCGCCAGCACGCCCCAGTCAATCCCGGACGCCGACACCGTGCGGGTCATGACCGCCGCGATCGGCTTGGCATTCACCGAGGTGAGCGTACGGGCCAGCAGCAGTTCGACCCAGGAAAACATGAAGCAGAAAAACGCCGTGACGCCGATGCCGGAGCCGATCAACGGGACGAAGATCTTGGCGAAGAACTTGGGGAAACTGTAGCCGTCAATGTAGGCGGTCTCGTCAATTTCTTTCGGTACCCCGGACATGAACCCTTCGAGGATCCACACCGCCAACGGCACGTTGAACAGGCAGTGGGCCAAGGCCACGGCGATGTGGGTGTCGAACAGGCCGATGGACGAATACAGCTGGAAGAACGGCAACAGGAACACCGCCGGTGGCGCCATGCGGTTGGTCAGCAGCCAGAAGAACAGGTGCTTGTCACCGAGGAACCGATAACGGGAAAACGCATAGGCCGCCGGCAACGCCACCGCCAGCGAGATCACGGTGTTCAGGCTCACGTAGTACAGCGAATTGAGGTAACCGGTGTACCAGCTCGGGTCGGTGAAGATCACCTTGTAGTTGTGGAACGTGAAATCGTGCGGCCACAGGGTCAGGCCGCCAAGGATCTCGGTGTTGCTCTTGAAGGACATGTTCAGCAGCCAGTAGATGGGCACCAGCAAGAACAGGATGTAGATCAAAAGCGGAATCAGCTTTCGGTTGCTCATTGTGCGGGCCTCAACGGTTGGCGTCGGAGTGCGTCATGGCGGTGTAGAACAGCCAGGACACCAACAGAATGATCAGGAAGTACACCAGGGAAAACGCCGCTGCCGGGCCCAGGTCGAATTGACCGATGGCCATCTGCGTCAGGGTCTGGCTGAGGAACGTGGTAGCGTTGCCCGGCCCGCCGCCGGTGAGTACGAACGGCTCGGTGTAGATCATGAAGCTGTCCATGAAACGCAGCATCACGGCGATCAGCAGCACGCTCTTCATCTTCGGCAACTGGATGTGCCGGAACACCGCCCAGTTGGATGCCCGGTCGATCCGCGCCGCCTGATAGTAGACGTCGGGAATTGCCCTCAGCCCCGAATAACAAAGCAGCGCCACCAGTGAAGTCCAGTGCCAGACGTCCATCACCAGCACCGTCACCCAGGCGTCCATGGTGTTGGCCGCATAGTTGTAGTTGATGCCCAGGCCGTTGAGTGCGGAACCCAGCAAGCCGATGTCGGCACGGCCGAAGATCTGCCAGATGGTGCCGACCACGTTCCACGGGATCAGCAATGGGATCGCCAGGATGATCAGCACCAGGGACGACCACTTGCCCTTGGTCGGCATGGTCAGGGCGATGGCGATGCCCAGGGGGATTTCAATCAGCAGCACGCACGCCGAGTAGATGAACTGGCGCAACAGCGAATCGTGCAAGCGGGGGTCGAGCAGCACCTGCTTGTACCAGTCGGCGCCGACAAAATAACGGCTGGACTGGTCGAAGATGTCCTGCACCGAATAGTTGACCACGGTCATCATCGGAATCACGGCACTGAAGGCCACCAGCAGGAACACCGGCAACACCAGCCACCAGGCCTTGTTGTTCTGCACCTTGTTCATGGCTGCACCTCGCCCACGGAATCGAGCAAATATTCATCGGCATAGACCATCAGCCATTGGGCCGGAAAGCTGATGTACGCGATGCCTTCCGGCACCGGCTTGTCTTCGGCCAGGCGCACTTTCAGCGGCGCGCCACCGAGGTTGAGGGTCAGGATCTTGTAGGTGCCCAGGTCTTCGACGTGCACGACCTCCGCGCGCATCGCGTCGTCGTAAGGACCGTCCCAGACATGCACGAACTCGGGGCGGATGCCGACCTTGAGGCTTTTGCCCTCCGATTCGGCGACACGCCGTTGCAAGGTGTCCGACAGCGGCAAGTGGGTCGACCCGAAACCGACGCCACCGGGCTGCGCCGTGACCTCGATCAGGTTCATCCCCGGGCTGCCGATGAAGTAGCCGACGAAGGTGTGGCTCGGGCGCTCGAACAAGTCTCGTGGCGTGCCGAACTGGACGATCTGGCCGCCGTACATCACCGCGATCTTGTCGGCGAATGTCGAGGCTTCCAACTGGTCGTGGGTGACGTAGACCATGGTGATGTTGAACTGCTCGTGAATCTGCTTGAGCTTGCGCCGCAGCTTCCATTTCAGGTGCGGGTCGATCACCGTCAGCGGCTCGTCGAACAGGATCGCCGACACATCGTCGCGCACCAGCCCGCGGCCCATGGAGACTTTCTGTTTTTCGTCGGCGGTGAGGTTGCGGGCCTTTTTATCCAGCAGATTCTGCAGGTCGAGAACCTCGGCGATTTCCTGCACCTTGGTGTGGATCCGCGCCTCGGCCATGCCCTGGTTGCGCAGCGGGAAGGCCAGGTTGTCGAACACCGTCATGGTGTCGTACACCACCGGGAACTGGAACACCTGGGCGATGTTGCGGCGCTCCGGGGTCAGCTCGTTGACGACTTTGCTGTCGAACATGACCTGCCCTTCAGACGGGCTGAGCAAGCCGGAAATGATGTTGAGCAACGTGGACTTGCCGCAGCCCGAAGGCCCGAGCAATGCATAAGCGCCGCCCTGCTCCCAGATGTGGTTCATCTCGCGAATCGCGTAGTCCTCGGGGCCCGCCGGGGTGCTGGTGTAGCTGTGGGCGAGGTTCTGCAAACGAATTTCGGCCATCAGGCAACCCTCGCAATACGCTGGCCCGGGGCTTGGACCAGCTTGCCCTGGGCGTCGAAGACAAACAGTTTATGGGTCGGGATGTAGATGCGGATCGGCGCGTCCACGTCGTATTCGTGCACCCCGGGCAAGTGCAGCACCAGCAGGAAGTGTTCGTTGCGCACATGCAAGAACGTTTCCGAGCCGCTGATCTCGGCCACCTCGACCGTCACGGCCAGTTCAAGGTCGTCGTCGTTGCTGGGCACCAGGGAGATATGGCTGGGGCGCACGCCAAAACGGAACTCGCCCTCGCCCACCGGGCGCAGGTCGACGTTCAGCGGGAAATGGACGAAATTGGCGAAGCTGACTTCATTGCCGGCGATCCGTCCGGGCATGAGGTTGATCGGCGGTTCGGAAAACAACTCGGCGGCCAGCACCGTTTGTGGCTGGTGATAGACCGAAGAAGATTTGCCGCTCTGGATCACCCGACCTTCGTGAAGAATCGTCGTGGTGCCGCCCAGCGCCAGCGCTTCGTTGGGCTCGGTGGTGGCGTAGACGGCGATGGTGTGGCGGGCCTGGAACAGCTCGCGCATTTCCTGGCGCAGCTCTTCGCGCAGCTTGTAGTCCAGGTTCACCAACGGCTCGTCGAACAGGATCAGCTCGGCGTCCTTGACCAGGGCACGGGCCATTGCCGTGCGCTGCTGCTGGCCACCGGACAATTCCAGCGGATGACGTTTGAGGAATTTTTCGATCCGCAGCATTCTTGCGGTTTCCAGGACTTTGCCCTGGATGATCTCCTCGGACACGCGGGCCTGGCGCAACGGCGAGGCGATGTTTTCGAAAACGGTCATGGTCGGGTAGTTGATGAACTGCTGGTAAACCATCGACACGTTGCGCAGCCGCACCGGGCGCTGGGTGACGTCGACGCCGTTCATCAGGATGCGGCCGCTGTCGGGCTTGTCCAGACCGGCCATCAGGCGCATGAGGCTGGTCTTGCCGGAGAGCGTGCGGCCCAACAGGACGTTGAAGGATCCGGGTTCGAAACTCAGATTGGCATCGTCGATCCAGGGCTGGCCTTCGACGGTGCGACAGATGTGCTCAAGCTTTAATGACATGGCTCGGCCTTTTTATTATTTGGAGTCAAGCGACCCGAGTTGGAAAGCGAAAGCCGTGCCAGAAATCGCAAACCGCTGATCTGTCTGGAATTTCGTTTGATTCACTGAAAAAAGACGTTCGCTCATGAACACAAGTGAACAACCACGAATGAACAACTGAACAACCAGCCGGTTGACAATGAACAATTTTGAACAACACTGAAAGAACGTTTTCGGCTAGCCTGGCCATGCCCCCTGTGGGAGCGAGCTTGCTCGCGATAGCGGTGCCTCAGTCACATCAATGCCGCTGAAACGCCGCTATCGCGAGCAAGCTCGCTCCCACAGGGTTGATGTATGAAGTGGTATTCAGGCCTGCCCGAGCACAAGGAACCTGTGCGAGACTTGCCACAACAATAAAAACAGCTCCTGCGAGAGTGCCCCATGGCCGCACCTGCTCCTGCCTTGTCCCACGAGGCCATCATCCAGGCCTCCTGGTCCCGTTGCCGTGCCTTTGGCTTGAACCACCAGAGCGTGCCCGCGTTCGACCAACTACCGGCCGACGGCATCGCCCAGTTGCTGGATAGCCAGCACTCACTGGTGCAGACCACCCATCAGGAAGTCCTGCCGTACTACGAGAACATCCTGAGCAATTCCAACTGCCTGATCATGCTCGCCGACAACCAGGGCCAAGTACTGACGTCCTGGGGCACCCAGCGCTTCATCGATCCGAAACTGGCCCACGGCTTCAGCGCCGGCGCGAGCTGGATGGAGCGCTGCACCGGGACCAACGCCATCGGCACCGCTCTGGCCTGCGAGCAGGCCGTGCACATCGAGCACGATGAACACTTCCTCAAGGCCAACCGTTTCATGACCGGCTCCGCCGCGCCGATCTTCGACGCCGAACGCAAGGTCATCGCCGTGCTGGACGTTTCCAGCGACAGCTACCTGCCGCCGTCGCACACCCTGGGCATGGTCAAGATGATGAGCCAGACTGTGGAGAACCGGCTGATCCTCAACCTGTTTCGCGGTGAACATTTTCAGCTGACGTTCAACACCGGCTTGAACAACCTCGACAGCCAATGGGCCGGGCTGCTGATTTTCGATGAGAGTGGCCAGGTGCTCTCGGCCAATCGCCGCGCCGACAATCTGCTGGGCCTGAGCCTGTCGCGGGTGAGCATCGAAAGCCTGTTCAAGGTCTCGCTGATGGAGCTGCTGAACCAGCCCGACGGCCTGCCGTTCGCCTTGCAGGCGTCCGGACGCAATCGCTTCCAGTGCCTGCTCAAGCGGCCGAAGCAGGTGTCGGTCAAACCGCGCATTTTCGCCGAGCCGACGCCCTCGCCCACGCCAGCGCCGGCCAACACCGGCATCAGCCTCAACTCTCTGCACTTCGGCGATAGCCGCGTGGAAAAAGCCGTGCGGCAAGCCGAGCGCTTGCTGGAGAAAGATATCCCACTGCTGATCCACGGCGAGACCGGTGTCGGCAAGGAAGTGTTCGTCAAGGCTCTGCACCAGGCCAGCTCGCGCTGCAAGCAGTCGTTCATTGCGGTCAACTGCGCGGCCATTCCTGCCGAGCTGGTGGAATCGGAACTGTTCGGTTACGAAAAAGGCGCCTTCACCGGCGCCAACCAGAAAGGCAGCATCGGCCTGATCCGCAAGGCTGACCGGGGCACGCTGTTCCTCGATGAGATCGGCGACATGCCGCTGCCAACCCAGGCCCGACTGCTGCGCGTCCTGCAGGAACGTTGCGTGCAACCGGTGGGCAGCGCCGAGCTGTTCCCGGTGGACATCCGGATCATCTCCGCCACCAACCGCTCGTTGCGTGAACAGGTGCAGTTGGGGCGCTTTCGCGAAGACTTGTACTACCGCATCGGCGGCCTGACCCTCGAACTGCCGCCCCTGCGCGAACGTAGCGACAAGCAGGCGCTGTTCAAACGCCTTTGGGAACACCACCGCGAACCGACCCAATGGGCCGGCCTGAGCCGTGAAGTGACGGATTTATTCGAGCGTCATCCTTGGCCGGGCAACCTGCGGCAAGTCAGCAGCGTGTTGCAGGTCGCCCTGGCGATGGCCGAGGAACAACCGATCCGCCCCGAGCATCTGCCCGACGATTTTTTTGTCGACCTGGAAATGGAGCCTATGGAAACGCCCGAACCGCTAACAGTGGACTTGAACGATGCCGAAGACCTCAACCGTCAGCTACAGGCCGTGGGCGGGAATATTTCCCACTTGGCGCGGCGCCTAGGAGTCAGCCGCAACACCTTGTACAAGCGCCTGCGACAATCTGACAGCTGACACCAACCTGGTGGGAGCGAGCCTGCTCGCGAAAGCGTCAGGGCATTCAACATCGAAGTTGGCTGACCCGACGCATTCGCGAGCAGGCTCGCTCCCACAGATGTTTCGCGTCATTGACTGGGCATCACTTCGAAGAGACGGCCCTTTCGTTGGAACAACGGCTCAGTCGAACGCACCGTTCAGCACTTCATAAATAATGCCGCTGGCAATCGCCACCAGGATCAGGTCCGTGCCGACCTGCTGCCACTCATAGCCGTCATAGTGCGGCAAGCGCCCCAGCAGGCGCCCGTCGAGCTTCTTGGCGATGCCGGGTGGCAACGGCTTGCCCCGGGCGAGGTTCTTCTGGATACCCGGCGGTAACGCAGGACCGGGGTTCCAATAATCGCGATAACCGCCAATCACCCCGAGAACGCCGCCACGGTCGATGCTCGGTCCGTTATGCCAATCGCCTCCGTTGCCGCCTTGGTTGCCTTTGTTTCCATGGCCACCCTTGTTGCCCTGCCCGCCCTTGCCTCCTTGACCGTGGCCTGGACCTTGATCGAATTGAGCGTTTCCCTTGCCGTTACCCGGGTCCGCAACAACCATCCCAGGACCCGCGGCCAAGGCGAAACAGGTGACTGCAGCAATCAGCGAGCGCGATTTGAACATGGCGGTTCTCTCTCATAAAAGGGATACTTCCCCTGTAAAAATATAGAGACTGACGGTGATATTAGTTCCATATCACGCTTGCGTCATTTGCCAGGCCGACCTGGTCGCTGCTGCCCTAGAACACCGCCGCCCTGCTCCACAGGCTGATTGACTTAATTTTGTATCATCACTGACTTATTTCCGAGGCAAGGTTGAAACGTTGCCGGCCTCGACGGCCACTGGTCGCCTTTGAAACTTCGCGAACGTCACGCGGGCGTGTCTGGCTCAGGGTTTGCAGCGGACCGTGGTAGCAGCGCAGGACGACGTCTTCCTGGCGCGGCAGCAAATTCTCAACGCTTGGCCAGCCACCGGAGATGTACCGTGTCAACTCTCAACGAAATCGCAGCGAACCACGCGAGAATGGCAAAGTTAAAGGAAGAAGAGTCGATGCGGCTGAATGCGCTTCAAAGCCAGATAGTGGGCAGTTTTGAAATGCCGTCCACCCAGCCTGCACATGAAATGCCGCTGCACTTCTTGACCATAGCGACGGAGCATGTTTTTGCCGAGGCCGTGATTTGACGGATTGCCCTGGTATTTGATCAACCTGTCGCCCGTTTAAAAAACGGGCGATTCACGTTCGCCTGCCTTCAACTTCTCTAGCCTTTCCCCAAGCGCCATGCGTGCGTGCGCAGGATCTACCGTGATGCCCATCACAGATCAGCTAGTCAGCTAAACAGCCAGTGCGGTATTTTCGTGCGCGAACGCTTATAAAGCGGACAGTAAAAACTGCTTCAAAGTCGCGCGACCTCTCGAGAGAACGAATTCTTTCATGGAAAACAAGGAACGATAAAAATGAGCACCCCCGAGCACGTGGAAAGCACCGACAAATACAGCGCCAAATGGCAAGAACGCTTCGACTTCTTTGAAACCTACGGCGCACCAAACGACCCGCGCTACAAGGAAGCCGTCAAGACGCTGCCGGACTTCAAAAAGAAAATCCTGATCAATGCCAACGTCATCGCGTTTTTCTTTGGTCCCATCTACCTGTTCGTCCTGGGTCTCTGGAAAAAGAACCTGGCCCTGCTGGGCATCTTCCTGGGGATCAACATTGTATTGAGCGTGATCTTCGCCATCCTTGGCATGGACTTTCCGCGGCCGTTGAGCATGGGCCTGAACGTTGCCATGTCGATGATGTATGCGCTGGCGATCAATTACGCCTACTACTTGAAAGAAATAAAAGGCGAGCAAGGCTGGAATCCGTTCAAGGGCATGCGCCTCTGATAGCGGGTTTAATCGTCAACGCGCATAAAAATAGCGCAAACCGTCAAGTTCGATTGTCTATTGGAAGTCGCCTGGGATAACCAGGCTTTCTTCCAAGGAGCTCGAAAATGGCTGACGACTTGAGCAACCGCGGACCGCGAGACCGGAGCCGCATCAACACTTCCGAAGAGTGGGAACTGAGATACTGGACAAAAGAGCTCGGCGTAACCGAAGACGAGCTCAAGGCAGCGGTCAAGGCCGTTGGGGCAGGAGCCGAAGATGTTCGCAGGCAATTGAAAAAATAATCCAAAAAGCCCTACATGACTGTAGGGCTTTTTTGTAGGTATTCGCGCCCCTCGATAAGCCTGTTAGAAAAAATGAATTACCCGCCGAGGCGTTCGGTCAACAATTATGAACGCGGTAATCTGACGAGGTAACAGCGATGACTATCGAAGCAGAGACACTCGTACAACTGACCGAAGCACTTCAAGAACGCGGCATGGTATTGGTATCCGACGTGGCATTTATCCGCGCACCGTATCGGCAGGATCATCATTGGGTTTGCATGGTCGAGTGATTAGGAATCCGCCGTGTTTCTTCTCGATCAGGAGGACCCCGGCGGAATACCGTCCTTGTTGAAATCCTTCAAACGCTCACGCTCTTGCTCGGTGGAATGCGCGGGCGTGTTGTCCTTGGGTTGTTCTTTTTTCTTCTCGTCGGTCATTGGTGTGCCCTCTCGCTGATTGATATGGGTTGGGCACACCATGGCGTTGGCAGTTCAATCAGAACGCGGCTGCGCCGAAAGCGGAACATCAAACACTCGATCGAATATCCACTGAAAAACCAGCGAGTAAAAAAAGAAAAACACAAACAAGCCCAGGTTCGTCACCAGCGCCAACCACAGGCTGATACCCAACCAGGCTCCAATCACCGGCGTCAGGATCAGCGTCAAGCCGCCCTCGAACCCAAGGGAATGAAGCAATCGGCGTTGCCAGTTGCGATGGCGGCTGGGTTGACGACGCTCCCACCATTCGAACAGGCCGTTGAAAAGCATGTTCCAAGCCAGCGCAACGGCAGAAATCACCAGGGACAGCAGGGTTGAATAGCCCATGCCCTGCTCATAGATGAGCGCAAGGGATGGCGCAACAAAAAGCACACCAACGGCCTCATAGAGTATGGCCTGAAGAATTTTGCGAGCTGCGCCTTGCATCGATGGACTCCAGGAACTGAGAAGGAACCACAGCCTGGCGAGTTGAGCGCTCGCGCTCAATTGAGCTAAATTGAGCCACGCTCAACCTGAGTAACCCCCCCGCCCATGTTCGCCAAACTGCCCTTCACCGCCTTGCGCGGCTTCGAATCTGCCGCACGACTGGGCAGCTTCAAGGCGGCGGCCCAGGAGCTGAACGTCAGCCCTGCGGCCATCTCCCATCAGGTCAAAAGCCTCGAAGCGTTTCTCGGCGTGCGGCTGTTCGAACGCTCGAGTCAAAATGTGCGTCTGAGCGCTGACGGCGAACGCCTCCAGCCGTACCTGCACCGCGCCCTGCTCGATATCCAGCACGGCCTGCAAATGCTGGTTCCGTCGTGTTCCGCGCAGTCCCTGGTAGTGAGCACAACGCCAGCGTTCGCCAGCCTGTGGCTGATACCTCGGCTCGGCGATTTTCATCGGTTGCATCCGGAGATTGACGTCAGGCTGCACAGCAGTAACGACGTGGTCGACCTACAACGTGACGCCAACATCGACCTGGCGATCCGGGCCCTCTTCACGCCAGATCCTCACCTGTTCGAGCAACCTCTGCTGGATGAATACTTTGGTGCTTATTGCCAACCCGGTTGGCAACCGCCCACAGCGGGCTCGCCCGTCGAACTCATCGACGTGCCATGGCTGAGCAGCGCAAATGTCGCGGTCGATTGGGCTGCATGGTGCGCCAAGGCCGGCACCCTGGGCTGGCTGGAGAACGCACGCTACCGGCGTTATGACGAGGAACAACATGCCCTGCAGGCGGCGGTCGCAGGGCATGGGCTGGTGCTTGCCAGCAATGTGCTGGTTGCCGACGCGGTTGCGCGTGGGGAGTTGATTGATTACCGGCCTGAGGTTCGTTTGGCGGGGGCGCGGTATACGGTGGTGTGCGTGCCGGGGCGGGAGCGGCAGGTGGGGGTGCGGGCTTTTAGTGAGTGGGTGTTGGGCCTTCAATGAAGCACTCTACGGCTTTCCCCTATTCTTATACGGTCAAGGGCGCGGTTTAACGCATCCAGCGCCTTCAATAGTGCCTGCGCTTCAGCTTCCCGGCCATCTCCCCACAGGCGCTCAGCCATTTTGTTGAGCGCCAGGATCGATCGCTCGATTTCGGCAGCACTGGCTGTCGTTTTGTCGTCTGGTTGTTTCTTTGGCATTTTGATTGACGCTTCTTTCAAGATTGGTAGAGGCATTTACGCTGCAAGCTATACCCTCCTATCGCAAAGCCCCACGCCTAAACCCAGATGGCAGACTCTGTGTTGATCTCTGCGACAGAAGTAGCATTGAACTGCCGCTGGCGGTGCAGATCATCGCGCATTTTCGGGTAATCGAATTTCTTGGTCGCCAACTCTTTCAGCACAAGACTTGAAATTTTGTAGGTGCCGCAGTCACCGCAGTCAACAAGCTCTCCACTTTGATCCGCTTCGGACTGCTTCGCTTCCAACCCGCATAGATAGCACTTCATGGCTGATCTCCTGTTTGCCGATGCTTAGGAGATCGTCTCGTCATGGCGGAAGTTTCAACTGGCTGACCTTCCGCTCAATGACTGCCCCTAATGGCATGACCTAGGCCCGCCACCGTGGAAGAGCTCTCTCGAAAAATGAAAAAGCTCGATGTACGAAACTATTGAAGCGAGCGGCATCACGCCGCAGGCCTGCTTGTTGCCCCCCAATCAGGCACAGGTGGGCCACCTGCCCTATCACTTCTGCTTCGCCTGGCATATGAGCCAAGCGGCGACACGTCCGTATCGCGAAG
>NZ_JAOSHO010000600.1 GCF_025917275.1 Pseudomonas agronomica
AGCGAGCCTGCTCGCGAAGGGGCCATCAGCTACGCAGCAACTTCACATCCCATGCGCCTTCAATAGCCGCTCATAACTCCCATCCGCCTTCATCGCCGCGATCTCGCGATCGAACCCGGCCACGATCTGCTCATGCTCCGGATTCTTCAGGCTGACCAGTATGTGCAGGCTGTTTTCGCTCAAGGGCTTGGGCAGGAACTCCACGGCGTTGCGCACTTTCGGGGATTCGCGGGCCAGGTAGTAACGGGCGACGTACTCATCTTCCAGGGTCAGTTTCACCCGGTCGGCAGCCAGCATGCGCACGGCCATCGCAAAATTGTGCACAGGGATCTTCTGCATCTGCGCATCTTCGTCGAACGCCTTGGCATAGGCGTAGCCACGCACCACGGCGACGGGGTAGGTATATAACTGTTGCAGATTATCGAACTCGATGTCCGCATCCTTGCGCTTGATGAAGCGCACGCGGTTGAGCAAGTACTCGGCCGAGAATTGACCCACATGGGTGCGCTCTTCGGCGTACCAGGCGTTGATCAGTACGTCATAGCGCCCTTCGCCGATGCCCAGCATCGCCCGCGCCCAGGGCACCTGCTCGAAGTCGCTGGCATAGCCGGCCCGCGCCAGGGCCGTTGTGACGATATCGGTCGCCAGGCCGCCGTTGACCAAGGTCGAATCGGTGAAGGGGGGCCAGGCATCGGCCACCAGGCGCAACTTCTGCGCGTAGACGCTGTGGCTCAGCAACAGCAATCCGACCAAAGCAACAGCTCGATGCAATCGCGGCATGCCAAACATCCTTGACGGGTTCAAGCCCGGTTTGTTTTTAGCCGAAATCCAAGGGACATCCCGAGACGTCCGGTCCTAACGTTAGCTCATCGAAACCGCTGCGCAGGGGCTGAATCGAAGATTACACAAAGAAGACAAGACCGCGACACATCCATGATGGCATTTTGGTCTTTGTCACAGATTTTCCGACCAATCGAAAAGAGACTTCCGACGCGAGGACGCCTAATATCGGCATCAGGCATTCAAGGAAATTCAAAAAATGGACATCGACTGGGTCTGCAAACATCACAGCGACCTGAGCAAGGAGCAGCTGTACGCCATCCTCAAATTGCGCGCCAACGTCTTCGTGGTCGAGCAGAGCTGCGCCTACCCGGACGTGGACGGCCTGGATCTGGACGGCGACACGTGCCACCTGATGGCTTGGAGAGACAGCCACTTGATCGCCTACCTTCGTTTGCTCGATCCCCACTCGCAGAACAGCGACGTGGTGATTGGCCGGGTAGTCATCGCGCCAGAAGCACGTGGCCAGGGGCTGGGGCATGCGTTGATGGAGCGTGCGCTCGAACAGGCGCAGAAGCACTGGCCCGGCGCATCGATCTCATTGTCTGCCCAGGCGCATCTGCAGGGGTATTACGGACGGTATGGGTTTGAAGTGGTGGGTGTCGAGTATCTGGAGGATGGGATTCCGCATATCGGCATGCATCGCCCGTAGGAGCTGCCGCAGGCTGCGATCTTTTGATCTTTTGATCTTTTGATCTTTGGTCTTTCACTCAAGACTCAATTGCCTGGGGAAAGATCGCAGCCTCGTTGCACTCGTCAGCTCCTACGGATATTCCAACACCGTCTTGATCCGCTCCAGGTTCTGCTCGATCCATCTCCGATCAATCGCTCCCCAATCGCGAATCCGATACCTCCCGGCATGGTTGCGCGCGCCTTCTTCTTGTTCGAACTCACACAGGATATCCAGGTCCGCCAGCGCCGCGACAGTGTCCTGGGCCGTACGCCGGGGCATGCCGGTGGCTTCAGTGAGGGTCGGCACGTTGCTGGCCAGGCCGCTGTCGATCAAATAAGCCACGTACAAGCGACGGTAAAAACTGCTCTTGGTCTTGCTGACGTCCATCCGGTCATTCCTTGTCTTGTTGCAGGTCGCGCCAGGTCAGGTACACCCGCAGGTCGAATTCCAACTGGTGATAACCCGGCAGCATGTGCTCGCAAAGTTGGTAGAACGCCTTGTTGTGGTCCGATTCCTTGAAGTGGGCCAACTCGTGAACCACGATCATCTTCAGAAATTCAGGCGCCGCCTCCCTGAACAACGATGCGATGCGGATTTCCTTCTTGGCCTTGAGCTTGCCACCCTGCACGCGCGACACGGCCGTATGCAGGCCCAGTGCACGATGCGTCAGGTCCAGGCGATTGTCGAACAGCACTTTGTCGATGGCCGGTGCGTTACGCAGGTATTGCTGCTTGAGTTCCAGCGCATAGGCGTACAAGGCCTTGTCGCTCTGGATCGGATGCCGGTCGGGATAGCGCTGGCGCAGGTAATCGCCCAGCCGATCCTCGGCGATCAATTGCTGCACCTGGGCTTGCAAGGCGGCGGGGTACGCCTGGAGGTATTTGAGCGCAGTCATCGGGCGGCCACACCATCACAAAAGGCCGCCAGTGTAGCGAATTCAGGCGATGACCGCGCTCCAGTCGAATGGCTTGGCGAAGGCGTTGGTGTCTTCCGCCATCAAGGGGCGCGCCACGAGGAAACCTTGCACGAACTCGCAACCATGAGCCTGCAACCACTGATATTGCTCGCGGGTCTCCACCCCTTCGGCGATCACTCGCAAACCCAGTTGCCTGCACAGGTCGATCACCGAGGCGGCCAATGCGGCATCCCGGGGCGAGCCTGGCAGACGGGCGATCAAATGCCGGTCGAGCTTGAGGGTATCGAGCTCCAGATCCCGCAGGTGGGCCAGCGAGCAAGGCCCTGAACCGAAGTCATCCAGCGCCACGC
>NZ_JAOSHO010000601.1 GCF_025917275.1 Pseudomonas agronomica
TTCGCGAGCAGGCTCGCTCCCACAAGGGTTGTCTTGTTCAGCGCGGAGGATAATTGGACAGGATCCGCCCCACCGTCTCACGCACCTTCGTGCTGCGTTCCGCCGGGTTGGGCGAATCGCTGAGCAGTTGCTCGTCGCTGCCACGCCACACGAGCTTGCCGTCCTTGCCGTCGAGCAGGTCGATCTGCACCGTGGCGACCTTATAGTTGACGCTGCGGGTTTCGTTGTACATCGGCCCGCCCCAATAGCCATTCCAAGGGCCACCCCAACCGCCGCCGTAGTTTGTCGTCACTTGCTGCTGGCGGTCTTCGACGATCAGATAGGCCTGGACCTGCACGTCGCCCCGCGCACCTGCCTGGGCGGGACGCAAGCCGCGCTGGTCAAGCTGATCGGCAACCGCCTGGCGGATCCGCTGCTCGGTCAGGTCGCTCTTGATACGCGGGTCATCCGGGCGATATTGCAGGGCAGGTTCTTTCCAGCTCCAACTGCGGTAGGCCGCGAAATCCCGGCTGGTGTCGAAGTCATGGTTGACCTGGTTATTGGCGCAGGCGCCGAGCAGCAGGACAAGGGCAAACGGAACAAGACGACGGAACATGGTTTTTCTCCGTTGCATGATCAACTGGGAGGATAAGCCGACATGGCCTTTTCCACTGCCTCACGAATGGCATCGGTGCGCTCGCTCTGATGGCCCCGCTGACTGGTCTCGGCACTGGCGCTCCACACCGGCTGGCCGTTGCGGGCATCGAACAGATCCACTCGAACCACCACCACTTGCTCCTGGTAAGTCCGAACCACCGGAACGGTGTTGTACATGCCGTAGCCCGATCCGTAGCGGTTGTAGCCGCCGTAGTACCCCGAGTCGTAATCGTCCCGGACCTGGCGGATGCGAGTCTCCAGGCGCAGCTCGGCACTGACGAAGAGGTCCGCGGGCCGGTTGTCATGCAGTGGACGCAACCCACGTTGATCCAGCGCATCGCTCACGGCTTCGGCCACCTGGGCAGAATCCGCCCAGGCGGTGCCCGGAGGCAGACGGCCGTTGAGCCAGGCCCAACTGCGATAGCGTCCATAGTCACGGGGCGGCGCGGGGTAGGCGCTGCGATCGAACACCGTGGCGGCTTCGGGCGGTGCCGGCGGCAACGGATTGGATGTGGCGACATAAGGGTTGCTGCCCTGGCAGGCTGCGAGCCCGAGGCATAACGCCAATAACCCTGAACGACCTTTCATTTCGCTCTCCGATGATTCTTCAGGTCAGAGCGGCCGACAGACCCAGTGCAGATAACGTCCCAAACCGGCAAAAGCCGGATGGCGACGGTGGGCCAGTTCCATTTCCAGCAGTTGCGCAAGCTCCACGCGTCCTTGAAATTCCACGGGCATATAGTCGTGAAAAACCCGCACGCCACTTTGGCTTTCGACCTGCCACAGGTCTTCAAGTTGCGCCGCCAACTCTCGAGGATCAAGGGGTTGTTGCGGCGTCAGGCTTTGTTTCTCACCGGCCATGTCATTTTTACGCAGCTTGCGAAAATGCCCTTTGAGCAGGTTGCGATAGACCAACGCGTCGCGGTTGTAGAACGCCAGCGACAACCAGCCGCCAGGCTTCGTGAGCTGATGCAGCACCGGCAGGATCGCGTGGGGCTCGGCCAGCCATTCGAGCACCGCATGGCACAGCACCAGGTCGTAAGGTTCGGTGAGCTGGCCAAGCAGATCCTGCCAAGGCGCCTGGATGAACGTTGCGTGCTGGCCGGCCTCGGCGAAGCGTTGACGAGCGCCTTCGAGCATGGGTTCGGCCGGCTCGGCCAAGGTGACCTGATGACCGCGCTCGGCCAGCCACAGCGACATATGGCCCAGGCCCGCGCCGATGTCCAATACGCGCAGCGGCCGCTCCGGCAGGCTTTCCAGCAGATCGGCCTGGAGCACGGCCAGGCGGATCGCCCCCTTGGCCCCGCCGTAGATTTTCTCCGCAAAGCGTGTGGCGAGCTGATCGAAATGCCGGTCACTCATGGGCGAACCGCCGTTCGCTGTCAGCCAACTTGCTGCGCACCACGGCGTCCATGTCCAGGCCCAACTCACTGCACAGCAGCAACAGGTACAACACGATGTCACCCACCTCTTGGCCCGCGTGGGCCAGCTTATCCGCCGACAACTGCCGCGATTGGTCCTCGGTCAGCCATTGGAAAATCTCGACCAGCTCGGCCATCTCAACGCTGGCGGCCATGGCGAGGTTCTTCGGGCTATGGAATTGCCGCCAGTCGTTGCGGTCACGAATGGCGTGCAGGCGTTCGGTCAGTTCAACAAGGTTCATCGGGCTCTCCTGAATGCGCATAGCTTCGGGGGGATGACGGGGGAAGGCAAGCGTCTCGGTACGAAGCGGCGAATTGCCTCATAATCGAACGATCGCAGCCGGCGCAGCTCCTACAATCAGGAGCCAACGGCTCGATTTCGATTCCTCTTCATCAGGATGCACACATGCAGGCAGAAAGCTTTTTCGAATGGCTCGGCCAGGCGCTCGGTTCGGTGATCCGTTTCATCGTCGACCTGCTCAGCGGCCTGTTCAACACCTTGGCCAATGCTGGCGGCAATTTTGTCGATGGGCTGTCCCGCACGCTGGGCATGGACACCTCGATCATCAGCATCGTCGCGCTGATCCTCGGGCTGATGCTGCTGTACTCGGCAATCCGCGCCTTCATGCGCGCGTCGATCGTCATGGGCATTATCTGGCTGGTGCTGGGGTTGTGGTTGTTGAGTTGGATCATTCACTGAGTACAAGCGTGGCGAGGAGA
>NZ_JAOSHO010000602.1 GCF_025917275.1 Pseudomonas agronomica
ACGCAGCTCCTACGCAGCCTATGCAGTTGCTACGCAGCCTATGCAGTTCCTACAGCGCGAGCTGGCGGCGTAGTTCGGCCAGGACGGGCGCGGTGTCCGGGCGTACGCCGCGCCAGAGGTAGAACGCTTCGCCGGCCTGTTCTGCGAGCATGCCCAGGCCATCCATCGCCACCGCCGCGCCGTGTTCACGGGCCCAGCGGCAGAAAGACGTCGGTTCCTTGCTGTACATCATGTCGTAGCAAAAGGTCTTGCCCGGCTCGATCAGACTTCCGGCAATCGGCGGGACATCGCCTGACAGGCTGGCGGACGTGGCGTTGATGATCAGGTCCACCGGCTCCTTCAGCCAATCGAAACCACTGGCCGAGACCGGGCCCAGGTCGGCGAACAACTCCGCCAGCAGCTCGGCTTTTTCCACCGTTCGATTGGCGATGATCACCGACGCCGGCGCTTCGGCCAGCAGCGGTTCCAAGGCACCGCGCACTGCGCCGCCGGCCCCCAGTAATAGGATGCGCTTGCCCTTGAGGCTGAACCCGGCGTTGACGGTCAGGTCCCGCACCAGCCCGGCGCCGTCGGTGTTATCGCCCAGCAAACGGCCATCGGCCAGCTTGCTCAAGGTGTTGACCGCCCCGGCGCGTTGCGCCCGCTCGGTCAACTGGTCAGCCAGGCGAAAAGCGTCTTCCTTGAACGGCACGGTGACATTCGCCCCACGCCCTTCGCGGAAAAATGCCCGGGCGCAACCGGCGAAATCCTCCAGGGGCGCGAGCAAGGTGCTGTAGTCCAACGCCTGGCCGGTCTGCTCGGCAAACAGGCGATGGATCAGCGGCGACTTGCTGTGGCCGATCGGGTTACCCATTACAACGTAGCGGTCCATGGTTTTTCCCCGTTCAGGCCGTCGCCAGCCAATCGCGATCCTGCAGGAAATAGTCGGTCAACCGCGCTTCTTCGCTGCCCGGTTCGGCTTTCCAGTCGTAGCTCCAGCGAACCTGCGGCGGCAGAGACATCAGGATTGATTCGGTACGCCCGCCTGATTGCAGGCCAAACAGCGTGCCTCGGTCATAGACCAGGTTGAATTCCACGTAGCGTCCACGGCGGAACTCCTGGAATTCCCGCTGCTTGGCCGTGAACTTGTCATCCTTGCGACGTCGCACGATTGGCAGGTACGCATCGATGTAGGCATCGCCGATGGCGCGCATGAAGGCGAAGCTGGTGTCGAAGTCCCACTCGTTCAGGTCATCGAAGAACAAGCCGCCGATGCCCCGGGGCTCGTTGCGGTGCTTGATGTGGAAATAGCTGTCGCACCAGGCCTTGTAGCGCGAATAGACGTCCGGGCCGAAAGGCTCGCAGGCTTGCTGGGCGATGCGGTGCCAATGCACGCAATCTTCTTCCACGCCGTAATAAGGCGTCAGGTCGAAGCCGCCGCCAAACCACCAGACCGGCTCTTCGCCTTCTTTTTCGGCGATGAAAAAGCGCACGTTGGCGTGGGACGTCGGCACGTGGGGATTGTGCGGGTGAATCACCAGCGACACGCCCAGGGCTTCAAAACCGCGCCCGGCCAATTCCGGCCGGTGGGCGCTGGCTGAAGGTGGGAGACCGCTGCCGAAGACGTGGGAAAAGTTGACGCCGCCTTTTTCGATCACCGTACCGTTTTCAATCACTCGTGTACGACCACCACCGCCGGCAGGCCGGGTCCAGGCGTCCTCGACGAAGCGAGTGCCACCGTCTTCGGTTTCGAGGGCCGCGCAGATGCGGTCTTGCAGGTCGAGCAGATAGGCTTTCACGGCCTCGGTGCGAGTAGTCATGACATCACCTTGATCAGGGCTACGCTGCGCGGCGTACACAGGCCGCCGGCAAAATGGGCGCACAGGATAACACCGCATCCGCCCACACCACAGTTGACGAAGATCAAGCTTAGGAGTCCGATAGCAGGCTTGGTAAAAGTCCCACGATAAGGAGAAAGTGAAGATGGCCAAACGCATCCAGTTCAGCGCCCATGGCGGACCCGAAGTACTCGAGTACGTGGACTACCAGCCGGCCGAGCCCGGTCCGCAACAGGTCCGCGTCAGCAACAAGGCGGTCGGCCTGAACTTCATCGACACCTATTACCGCAGTGGTCTTTATCCGCCACCGGCCCTGCCGTCGGGGCTCGGTGCCGAAGGCGCGGGCGTGGTCGAGGCTGTTGGTTCCGACGTGACGCGCTTCAAGGTCGGCGATCGCGTGGCCTATGGCAGTGGCCCGCTAGGCGCATACAGCGACGTGCACGTATTGCCCGAGGCCAACCTGGTTCACCTGCCCGAGGCCATCAGTTTCGAACAGGCCGCCGGGGTGATGCTCAAGGGCCTGACCGTGCAATACCTGCTGCGCCAGACCTATGAGCTCAAGGGCGGCGAAACCATCCTGTTCCACGCCGCCGCCGGTGGTGTTGGTTCCCTGGCCTGCCAGTGGGCCAAGGCCTTGGGCGTGAAGCTGATCGGCACCGTCAGCTCGGCGGAAAAAGCCGCCATCGCCAAATCCCACGGCGCCTGGGAAGTCATCGACTACAGCAAGGAAAACGTCCCGCAGCGCGTATTGGAATTGACCGGCGGCAAGAAAGTCCCGGTGGTGTACGACGGCGTTGGCAAGGACACCTGGCTGACCTCCCTGGACTGCACGGCGCCGCGTGGCCTGGTGGTGAGCTTCGGCAATGCCTCCGGTGCGGTGGATGGCGTGAACCTGGGGATTCTCTCGGCCAAGGGCTCGCTGTACGTCACCCGCCCGACCCTGGCGACCTACGCCA
>NZ_JAOSHO010000603.1 GCF_025917275.1 Pseudomonas agronomica
CTCTCGCTTTTAAAGGTTGGAAACTTTCTGCCAGACCTTAGGCTTGAAGAACAACGTCTCGCCCTTCGCCAATCCCACCAGGCTGTCGTGGTCTTTCACCACTTCGGCTTCGATCAACTCGCTCTGGCCCTCGACCTTCAAGGTCACCCGGGTGGTCGCGCCGAGCGGACGAATGTCCCGCACCTCAGCGGCGTGATGGTCTTCCAGCTCCGAGCGCGACAGCGAGACTTCGTGAGGACGGAACAGCACATGCCGGTCCTCACCCAGGTGCAGTCGGTTAGAGTCGCCGAGGAAGTGGTAGACGAAATCGCTGGCCGGGTTCTCGTAGACGTCTCCGGGCGAGCCGATCTGTTCGATCACACCCTTGTTCATCACCACGATCCGGTCGGCAACCTCCATGGCTTCTTCCTGGTCGTGGGTCACGAACACCGAGGTCAGGTTGATGTCCTCGTGCAGGCGTGCCAGCCAGCGGCGTAGTTCCTTGCGGACCTTGGCGTCGAGGGCGCCGAACGGTTCGTCCAGCAGCAATACCTTGGGCTCCACCGCCAAGGCGCGGGCCAGGGCGATGCGCTGGCGCTGGCCGCCGGACAGTTGCTCGGGGTAGCGGTCGGCGAGCCAGTCCAGTTGCACCATGTTCAGCAGCTCGTGGACCTTGGTCGCGATCTGGCTTTCGCTCGGGCGCTGGCCCTTGGGTTTCATGCGCAGGCCGAAGGCGACGTTGTCGAACACCGTCATGTGGCGGAACAAGGCGTAGTGCTGGAACACGAAACCGACGTTGCGATCGCGCACGTCGTGGCCGGACACGTCCTCGCCATGGAAAACGATGTTGCCCTGGTCCGGGGTTTCGAGGCCGGCGATGATCCGCAGCAACGTGGTCTTGCCGCAACCCGATGGCCCGAGCAGCGCCACCAGCTCGCCGCTCTGGATGTCCAGGCTGATGTCGTCCAGGGCCCTGAAGGCGTTGAAATTCTTGCTGACGTTACGGACTTCGATCGACATGACTTATTCCTCCGCGGCGCTGGCGCGCAGGCGGTTGATTCGGTTTTCGCTCCACTGCTTGAGCAGCAGGATGAAGAGCGCCAGGATCAGCAACAGGCTCGCCACGGCGAACGCGGCCACGTGGTTGTATTCGTTGTAGAGGATCTCGACGTGCAGCGGCAGGGTGTTGGTCACCCCGCGAATGTGCCCGGAGACCACCGACACCGCGCCGAACTCGCCCATGGCCCGGGCGGTGCACAGCACCACGCCATAGATCAGGCCCCACTTGATGTTCGGCACGGTGACATGCCAGAACATCTGCCAGCCATTGGCGCCCAGCAGGCGCGCGGCCTCTTCTTCCTGGGTGCCTTGTTCCTGCATCAGCGGGATCAACTCACGGGCCACGAACGGCACGGTGACGAAGATCGTCGCCAGGACGATGCCCGGCAGCGCGAACACGATCTGGATGTCGTGATCCGACAGCCACGGCCCGAACAGGCCCTGGGCGCCGAACATCAGCACGTAGACCAGGCCCGCGATCACCGGCGACACCGAGAACGGCAGGTCGATCAGCGTCACCAGCATGCTCTTGCCACGGAATGAATATTTGCTCACGCACCACGCGGCACTGACGCCGAACACCAGGTTCAGCGGCACCGAGATCAGCACGGCAATCACGGTGAGCTTCAACGCCGACAATGCGTCGGGTTCAAAGATCGCGGTGAAGAACGCCCCCAGCCCGAGCTTCAGGCCCTGGGACACGACGATGAACAGCGGCAACAGCAAAAACAGCGCAAAGATCAGCCAGCCGAGGCCGATCAGCACGCGCCGCGACGTCGCACTGCCGCGACGGGCGGCATTGGTGGAGGCAGCGGAAATAGACGATTGGGACATGGTTCGCGCCTCCTTATGGGGTTTCGATGCGCCGCTGCAGCAAGTTGATCAGCAGCAACAGGACGAAGGAAACCACCAGCATCAGCACGCCGATGGAAGTGGCGCCGGTGTAGTCGTATTGGTCGAGCTTGACCATGATCAGCAGCGGCAGGATCTCGGTTTTCATCGGCATGTTGCCGGCGATGAAAATCACCGAACCGTACTCGCCCACACCCCGGGCAAAGGCCAGGGCGAAGCCGGTCAACCAGGCCGGCAACAGCGCCGGCATCAGGATATGGCGGAACACCTGCCACGGCTTCGCACCAAGGCATGCGGCAGCTTCTTCGACTTCACGGGGAATGTCGGCCAGCACCGGCTGCACCGTGCGCACCACGAACGGCAGCGTCACGAAGGTCAGCGCCAGGGTGATGCCCAGCGGGGTGTAGGCGATCTTGAAACCCAGGTCGGTGGCGAATTGGCCAACCAGGCCGGTCGGTGCGTACAACGCCGTCAGCGCGATGCCGGCCACGGCGGTGGGCAGGGCGAACGGCAGGTCGATCATCGCGTCGATGATCTTGCGGCCGGGGAAGGTGTAGCGCACCAGCACCCAGGCCAGCAGCGTGCCGATCACGCCGTTGATGATGGCGGCGTACAGCGCCGTGCCGAAACTGAGCTTCAGCGCAGCCAGCACCCGTGGCGCCGACACGATCGCCCAGAACTGATCCCAAGTGAGTTGGGCGGCATGCACGAACATCGCCGCCAGCGGTATGAGCACAATCAGACTGAGGTACACCAGGGTGTAGCCCAGCGTCAGCCCGAAGCCGGGTATGACGGGGGATATGCGACGCGACATAAAGGTCCTTGGTTGAGACTCGCAGGGTGCGCAACC
>NZ_JAOSHO010000604.1 GCF_025917275.1 Pseudomonas agronomica
CAAGCTCGCTCCCACAGGGGAAATTGGTGGGATTCATTTGGCGACCGGCTCGAATTGCTGCGGCAAAGCCCTATAATGCGCGCCGGTTTTTGGGGTAATGGTCATGAGTACAGAAGATCCACGGTTTGCCGGCATCGCCCGTTTGTATGGCATCGAAGGCCTGGAGCGCCTGCGGGCGGCCCATGTGGCGATTGTCGGCGTTGGCGGTGTTGGGTCCTGGGCGGCGGAGGCCATTGCCCGTTGCGGCGTGGGCGAGATTTCGCTGTTCGACCTGGACGACGTCTGCGTCAGCAACGCCAACCGCCAATTGCACGCCCTGGACAGTACCGTCGGCAAGCCCAAGGTCGAGGTGATGGCCGAGCGGCTGAGGGGCATCAACCCCGACTGCACCGTGCACGCGGTGGCGGACTTCGTGACCCGCGACACCATGGCCGAGTACATCACGCCGAACATCGATTGCGTGATCGATTGCATCGACAGCGTCAACGCCAAGGCCGCGCTGATCGCCTGGTGCAAGCGCCGCAAGATCCAGATCATCACCACCGGCGGTGCGGGCGGGCAGATCGACCCGACGCTGATCCAGGTCTGCGACTTGAACCGCACTTTCAACGATCCATTGGCCTCCAAGGTGCGCTCCACCTTGCGCCGCGACTACGGCTTCTCCCGCACCGTGACCCGCCATTACAGCGTGCCTTGTGTGTTCTCCACCGAACAGCTGCGCTACCCGAAACCCGATGGCAGCATTTGCCTGCAGAAGAGTTTTGTCGGCGACGGCGTCAAGCTCGACTGCGCTGGTGGGTTTGGCGCGGTGATGATGGTCACGGCGACGTTCGGCATGGTCGCGGCGACCAAGGCTGTGGATAAAATCGTCGCGGGCGTGCGACGGCCGGCGGACAGACTCAAGTCCGGGCAGTAATGCGACGCTGCTCACTAAGGGAGTGGTGAACCTGTGGCGAGGGAGCTTGCTCCCGCTGGGCCGCGAAGCGGCCCTGAAATCGGGCAACGCGGTATGTCCGGCAGATTGAGTTGACGGCTTTGGGACTGCTGCGCAGTCCAGCGGGAGCAAGCTCCCTCGCCACGGTTATTGCGCCAGTTCGCGCATCCGCTGTAGCACGGCATTCAACCCATTGCTGCGCGACGGCGACAACTGCCGCGACAATCCCAGCTGATTGAACCAACCCGGCAAATCCACCTGCTGCAATTCTTCAGCGGACAAACCATTGACCCGCGCCAGCAACAACGCCACCAGACCACGGATCAGCCGCGCATCGCTGCTGGCTGAAAACTGCCAGTGGCCGTCTCGCAACTGACCCACCAACCACACCTGGCTTTCACAGCCGCCGACAAGGTTGGTGTCGCACTTGTCTGCATCGCTCAGTGGCGCCAAGCGCTCGCCCCATTGCATCAACAGCCGGGCGCGTTGTTCCCAGCCGGAGGCGTCCTGGAAAATCTGCAGTGCGGCGACAGCATCGTCAGGCAGGTTCATCGCAGCATCTCCAGGGCCTGGTCCAGCGCCTCGAAGAAACGCTCGATATCGGCGGAATCGTTGTACAGCGCCAGCGACACCCGGATTGCCCCGGACAGCTTCAGATGCTTGAACAACGGCATCGCGCAATGATGCCCGGCACGCACGGCGATGCCTTGCTCGGTCAGCAGGTGCGCCAGGTCGGCGTTGTGGATGCCATCGACCACGAAGCTGACCAGCGCAAGTTGGGGACTGCCCACCAGGCGCACGCCGTTGCGCGCCTGCAGACCGTGGAGCAAATAGTCATGCAGGGCGGTTTCATGATCGATGACTGCCTGCCCGTCGAGCCCGGACAGGTAATCCAACGTCGCCCCCAGGCCGATCACGCTGGCGATCGGCGGCGTGCCGGCCTCGAAACCCAGTGGCGCCGGGCGGAAGGTGGCGTTGTGGTAGTCGGCCTGCTGGACCATTTCGCCGCCAAACTGCCAGTGACGCAGTTGACTGAGCGCTTCGGTGCGACCGAACAGCGCGCCGAGGCCTTCGGGGCCGTAGAGCTTGTGACTGGAAAAGACGTAGAAGTCGCAGCCCAGTGCCTCCACATCATGGCGGCCGTGGACCACGCCCTGGGCGCCATCGATGACCGTCAGCGCGCCCTGCGCCTTGGTCATCGCCAACAGCGCCGGCAACGGCTGCCAGGTGCCGAGCACGTTGGACAACTGGCTCACCGCCAACAGGCGCGTGCGCGGTCCGATCAGCTCGGCGGCGGCACTCGTATCGATCACCCCATCGGCATCCAGCGGCAGCACCACCAGGGTCAACGCGCGGCGCTCGGCCAATTGCTGCCAGGGCAACAGGTTGGCGTGGTGTTCCAGGGCGCTGACGACAATTTCATCGCCCGGGTTGAACAGGTGTTCCAGTCCGTAGGCGAGCAGGTTCAACGCCGAGGTGGCGCCGTGGGTGAAAACGATCTGGCCGCAGTCACTGGCGTTGAGCCATTGCGAAACCTTGAGGCGACTGTCTTCGAATGCCTGGGTAGCCAGCGCCCCAGGCAAATGTTGCGCCCGGTGTACGTTGGCCGCACCGTTGGCGTAGTAATGCGCCAGTGCGTCGAGCAACGCTTGGGGTTTTTGCGTGGTTGCGGCGTTGTCCAGGTAGGTCTGGCCTTGCCGTTGCAGGGCGGCGATCGCCGGGAAGTCGGCACGCCAGGGGGATTGAATCAACATGCTTTCGGGCCCTGCTGGAGTTACGCCGGACCCTGTGGGAGCG
>NZ_JAOSHO010000605.1 GCF_025917275.1 Pseudomonas agronomica
CGTCCTTGAACTGCATGAAGCTGTCGCGGGTCTTGTTCAACGTGGCGATGGCTTCTTCGGTGCCCTGGAAGCTGACCGGCTGCTTGAACGACTTCTTCAGCTCCTCGGCGTATTCCGGCTCTTCGGTGATTTTCTTCATGGTATCGGCCATTTTCTTGACGATGGCCGGGTCGGTGCCTTTCGGGAAAGCGACGACGTAAGGCTTGTCCAGGACGAGGTCGACGCCTTGCTCCTTGAACGTCTTGACGTCGCCCAGCAGCGCGTTGCGCTCGGCGTTGGGCTGGCCCAGGGCGCTCATTTTGCCGCTGGAAATGTAGTCCTGGACCGAGCCATAGCTGATGGCGCCCAGATCGATGCGCTTGCCCAGCAAGGCGACGATTTTTTCGGACACGGTGCCGCTGTCGACCATTTTCAGTTTCACCCCGGCGAGCTTCTCGAACATCAGGCCCTGCAGGTGCGAGAAATTGCCCATCTCGGTGCCGTAGGTAATGGTGCCGGGCTTGGCCTTGGCCTTCTCGATCAACTGGTCAAGGGTGTCGATGCCCGAGCTTTTCGCCGAGACGAACACCGCACCTTTGTCGACGCCGGCGATGCAGGAGATATCGAACGCATCGAAACGATCTTCGGACAGCCCCGCAACCTCGTTGACGATCAATTGGCCCGTGTGGGTGAACAGAATAGTGTTGCCATCCGGCGCCGCGCTCTTGACCGCATCGGCGGCAATCGTCCCGCCCCCGCCGGCCATGTTGGTGACAACCATGGTCTTGCCGGTGACCTTGGTGAAGTACTTGGCCATCATCCGTGCGTTGAAATCGGTGTCACCGCCAGCGTTGGCAATCACCACCACTTGCACCGGACGGCTTGGCCAGTTGCTGGCGTCGGCGGCCATTGCGGTGCCGGCGGTCAGGCTCAGAAACGAGGCGATCAAAGAGGCGCAGAGTGTTTTCTTCATTATTGTTCTCCGGGTGCTGCCATTCATTGGGGGATTGAAGCTGAACGAGAAACGGACACGCCCAGTGGTAACGCCTGATGGGACAGGCGAAAGTGCTTGGGTGTGGAAAGCGAGGCGTTCGGTAGAAGCTGTGAGCCCGCTCGGGACTCCTCGGATAAGAAAGAAGGTACTCGGCGCACGGCGTTAAAGCGTGGGACCGGAGGACTGCATACTCTCTGGGTGGCAAATGCAGGGGACATGGCTGCACCTTTTATTTTTTATTATTTTGATGTCATACGTTGTCGTATGACTTGATATCATCATCTCTACCCCATGTTGTCAACGCAGTTGTTCCGCGACTCACCGTGAATACGACGAACAGGGTTGAGTAAAAAAGCTCGAATTCAGATTTCCTTGCTGATCCAAACGGCGAAACCCATTTTCTCGCGGCCATAAAAAACCCCCTGAATTCAGGGGGTTAGTTCAGTCAGTGGGCCAGGCGCCAACCGTCAGGTTGAGCGACTGTGCCCGCGCGCGACGCCGTTATTCAACCGTTACGGATTTTGCCAGGTTACGCGGCTGGTCCACGTCGGTGCCCTTGAGCACAGCCACGTAGTAGGACAACAACTGCAGCGGGATCGTATAAAGAATCGGCGACAGGATGTCGTGGATATGCGGCATGTGCACCACATGGGTTCCCTCGCCGTTGGTCATGCCCGCCTTCTCGTCCGCGAAAACCACCAACTGGCCGCCACGGGCGCGTACTTCCTGCAGGTTGGACTTGAGCTTTTCCAACAGCTCGTTGTTCGGCGCCACGGTAACCACCGGCATGTCGTTATCCACAAGCGCGAGCGGGCCATGCTTGAGTTCACCGGCCGGGTAGGCTTCAGCGTGGATGTAGGAGATTTCCTTGAGCTTCAAGGCCCCTTCCATCGCCACCGGGAATTGCGCGCCACGGCCCAGGAACAGGGTGTGATTCTTCTCGGCGAACAGCTCGGCGATTTTCTCCACGGTGCTGTCCATCGCCAAGGCTTCGCCCAGGCGAGCCGGCAAGCGGCGCAGTTCTTCCACCAGCTTGGCCTCGACGCCCTCCGCCAGCGTGCCGCGTACCTGGCCCAGGGACAGGGTCAGCAACAGCAGGCCCACCAGTTGCGTGGTGAACGCCTTGGTCGACGCCACGCCAATCTCACGACCGGCCTGGGTCAGCAGCGTCAGGTCGGACTCACGCACCAGCGAGCTGATACCGACGTTGCAGATTGCGAGGCTGGCGAGGAAACCCAATTCCTTGGCGTTGCGCAGGGCTGCCAGGGTGTCAGCAGTTTCGCCCGACTGGGAGATGGTCACGAACAGGGTATCAGGCTGCACCACCACCTTGCGGTAGCGGAACTCACTGGCGACTTCGACCTGGCACGGGATACCCGCCAGTTCTTCGAGCCAGTAACGCGCGACCATGCCGGCGTGATAGCTGGTGCCGCAGGCAACGATCTGCACGTTGCGGACCTTGGCGAACAGCTCGGCAGCCTGCGGGCCGAAGGCCTGGACCAGCACTTGATCCTGGCTCAGGCGCCCTTCGAGGGTGCGCTGCACAACGGCCGGCTGCTCATGGATTTCCTTGAGCATGTAATGGCGGAACTCGCCCTTGTCGGCGGCTTCGGCGCCGTCGCGGTACTGGACGGTTTCACGCTCGACATTTTTGCCATTCAGGTCCCAGATCTGCACGCTGTCGCGGCGAATCTCAGCGATATCGCCTTCTTCCAGGTACATGAAGCGGTCAGTGACCTGGCG
>NZ_JAOSHO010000606.1 GCF_025917275.1 Pseudomonas agronomica
CGAGCAAGCTCGCTCCCACAGGGTGGCAAAGGTCCGGAAGACTTCATTCACCCCTGCCTGAACACCTGCGAAGGCCTGCGCAGCAGCGGGTCGAACGGATTGATCCGCGGTCCGATCACCGCCGCTTCGCGCTTGAGCATTCCACCACGGTCGGCAGGCGATCCGGCCCGAGGCGATCGCTGATAGTTGCCACGCTCAAGGCCGCCACGGCCCGCCCCTCCCGATCGAGAATGGGCACCGCCACCCCGGCCATGCCCTGCAACACCCCGGTGTTGCGCCCGGCATAACCCAGCGCGCGGACGTTCTCCACTTCCGTGCGCAGGAAAACCTCATCGTAGAGATGAAAATCCTTGAGCCGCGGCAGGTTGTAATGAATCACCGTGTCGCGCTCTTCCTCCGGCAGGAACGCCAGGATCGCCAGGCTGCCCTGCCCCACGCCCAAGGCCACTCGACCGCCGATGTCACCGGTGAAGGTGCGGATCGGAAACGGTCCTTCACTGCGGTCCAGGCAGATCGCATCGAAGCCGCAGCGCGCCAGCAAGAATAGCGAATCCCCCAGGGACGCCGACAACCGCAACATGGCGGGCCTGGCCAGCTCCCGCAGGTTGCCGGTGTTGCCGGCGCGGGCGGCCAGGGCGAAGAAATCCAGGCTCAGGCGATAGCGTTTGCTGCGCGCATCCTGCTCGACCATGCCTTCGTCCATCAGGTTGCGCAGCAAGCGGTGCGTGGTGGGCTGGGACAGGCCGATGCGCTGCGCCAGTTGCGTGACGCGCTCGCCCCCCTCGGCGGTCTCGCCCAGGCTGCGCAGCACTGCAAACAACCGAGAGACGGAGCCAACCCCCACTTCGTTCTTTTCAGTATTCCGCTCAATGGAATCAGGCATAAAATTTTCTACTCAGTTATTTACTCACCGAATGAAACTGAAAATAGTCATCGCTTCAGTGAAATAGTCCATTGAGCCCATCCTATTCTTCGTCCTACTCTGCGTCCATACAGGGGCGATTCGAACAACAGCGGCAGCCGACGTGAAGTCGAGCGCCAACGCACCCCGCGACATCCTTTCGTATCTGCCCATACAAAAAAGCGCGCCTCGCGGCGACGCATAACAATCTCAGGTGGAGCGCAGTCATGGCTTTCGTGCAACTTGAAGACTTGAGCAAACGTTATGGCGACCTGGACGCCGTGGTCGCCACCAACCTCTCGGTGGAGAAAGGCGAGTTTGTCTCCCTGCTGGGGCCGTCCGGTTGCGGCAAGACCACGACGCTGCAAATGATTGCCGGCTTCGTCGAGGCCACCAGCGGCCGCATCCTGCTGGACGGGCGCGACATCACCCACGCCAAGCCCGCCAGCCGCGGCCTGGGCGTGGTGTTCCAGAGTTACGCGCTATTTCCCCACATGACCGTCAAGGACAACGTCGCCTTCGGCTTGCGCATGCGCAAAGTGCCCAGCGCCCAGTTGCAGTCCCGTGTCGATCGCGTGCTCAAGCTGGTGCGCCTGGATCGGCACGCCGAGCGTTACCCACGGGAGCTTTCTGGCGGCCAGCGCCAGCGCGTCGCGTTGGCCCGGGCGCTGGTGATCGAACCGCCGGTGTTGCTGCTCGACGAGCCGCTGTCCAACCTCGACGCCAACCTGCGCGAAGAAATGCAGTTCGAAATCCGCCGGATCCAGCGCGAAGTCGGCATCACCACGCTGATGGTCACGCACGATCAATCCGAGGCGCTGTCGATCAGCGACCGAGTCGTGGTGATGCAGGCCGGCCGTATTACCCAGATCGACGCGCCCTATACCCTTTACGAACATCCACGCACCGAATTCATTTCCGGCTTCGTCGGCAAGGCCAATCTGCTACCCGGCGAGCGTGACAGCGCGGGCGTCGTGCAAGCCAGCAGCGCCGGTAAAGGCGAGCTGACCCTGAGCCTGCGCCCGGAAAAAATCGACCTGTGCGCCCCCGGCTCGGGACGGCTGCAAGGCACCGTCACCAACCGTTTCTTCCTCGGCAGCCAGTGGTTGTATGGCGTCTCCACCCACTTGGGTGAACTCAGCGTGGTACGGCGCAACGATGGTTCGGCGCCGCTGGCCGAAGGCACCGCCGTCGGCCTCGACTGGGACCCGGCGTTGCTGCGGGTGTTGAGCGTGGATGAGGTGTCGGCATGAAGCTGATCGACGCCATGAAGCGTGGCCGCCAAGGCTATTGGATGTCGGCCCCGGCCCTGGCCTTGTACCTGGGTCTGCTGGTGATTCCCCTCGGCCTGACGCTGGTGCTGTCGTTCAATGTCTTCGACTACGGTTCGGGCATCAACAGCGACGCCTACACCGTCGAGCACTACACCAGCCTGCTGGGTGATCCGTACTTCTATGAAATCTTCCTGCGCACCTTCTGGATCAGCGCCCTGACCACGCTGCTGTGCGTGGTGATCGGCGTACCCGAGGCCTACATCCTGAGTCGGATGGGCGCGCCGTGGCGTTCGATCTTCCTGATCCTGATCCTCACGCCATTGCTGATTTCGGTGGTGGTGCGAGCGTTCGGCTGGAGCCTGCTGCTCGGCGCCGACGGCCTGGTCAACCAGACGCTGCAAGCCCTCGGCGGCTCACCGATGAAGCTGCTCTATACGCCGTTCGCGGTCGTCATCGCCCTGGTGCACGTGATGCTGCCGTTCATGATCATTCCGGTGTGGACCTCGCTGCAAAAACTCGACCCCGCCGCCGAACAGGCCG
>NZ_JAOSHO010000607.1 GCF_025917275.1 Pseudomonas agronomica
CGGTGCAGGCGGATGTGTGGATGCGGCCCTGGGATTCGGTAGCCGGCACACGCTGTACCCGGTGGGCGCCGGATTCGAACTTCAACTTGCCGTAGACGTTGTCACCCTCGACCCGGGCGATGACTTCTTTATAGCCGCCGTGCTCGCCCTCGTTTTCCGAGAGGATTTCCACCCGCCAGCCGCGACGCTCGGCGTAGCGCGAATACATGCGGAACAGGTCGCCGGAAAAGATCGCCGCCTCGTCACCGCCGGTGCCGGCGCGAATTTCGAGGAACACGTTACGTCCGTCGTTCGGATCCTTGGGTAGCAGCATGCGTTGCAGGTTGCTTTCCAACTCGACCAGTTGTTCCTTGGCCTCGCGCACTTCTTCCACGGCCATTTCGCGCATGTCCGGGTCGCTGTCCTTGAGCAGCGCCTGGGCGCCCTCGAGATCGCCTTGTACCTTGAGCAACTGTTTATAGGTCGCGACAATCGGCTCGACTTCCGCGTACTCCTTGGAGTAGGTCCGGAACTTGTTCTGGTCGGAAATGACCTCGCCGTCGCCCAGCAAGGCGGTCAGTTCCTCGAAACGGTCCTGGAGAATGTCCAGCTTATTGAGCAGTGACGCTTTCATTGCGATTTTTTATCCGAAAAGCTATCCGGTGAAGCCTCACCGAGGGCGAAAAGTTCCTGGGCCATGGCCAGCGCATCGAGGCGGCCTTCGGCGGTCAGCTTCTTGAGCTGGACGCTGGGCGCGTGGAGCAACTTGTTGGTCAGGCCGCGGGCCAGTTGCACCAGCACCTCTTCGGCACTGCCACCGTTGGCCAGCAGGCGCTGGGCCTTTTGCAATTCTTCGTCACGCAGGCGTTCGCTTTGCTGACGATACGCCTTGAGCACGTCCACCGCCGCCAGCTCGCGCAGGCGCACCATGAAATCCTCGGCGCCGACGGTGATCATCTCTTCCGCCGCCTGGGCCGCGCCTTGCCGACTCTTCAGGTTTTCGGCGACCACTTCGTGCAGGTCGTCGACACTGTAGAGATAAACGTCGTCGAGTTCGCCCACTTCCGGCTCGATGTCCCGGGGAACGGCAATGTCGACCATGAAGATCGGCTTGTGCTTGCGCAACTTCAGGGCGCTTTCCACCGCGCCCTTGCCGAGAATAGGCAACTGGCTGGCGGTGGAACTGATGACGATGTCGCTGTGCACCAGCTCGGCAGGAATATCCGAGAGCAGCACCGCGTGGGCGCCGAACTGTTCGGCCAGGGTGCTGGCGCGCTCCAGCGTGCGGTTGGCGACCACGATGCGTTTCACGCCCAGGTCATGCAGGTGGCGGGCAACCAGGGTGATGGTCTCGCCGGCACCGATCAGCAACGCCTGGCTGCGCTGCAGGTCACTGAAAATCTGCTTCGCCAGGCTGACCGCGGCAAACGCCACGGACACCGGGTTCTCGCCGATGGCGGTGTCGGTGCGCACCTGCTTGGCGGCATTGAACGTAGCCTGGAACAGCCGCCCCAGCAGCGGGCCGACGGTGCCGGCCTCGCGCGCCACGGCGTAGGCCGACTTCATCTGGCCGAGGATCTGCGGCTCGCCCAACACCAGCGAATCAAGCCCCGAGGCGACACGCATCATGTGACGAACGGCCGCATCGTCTTCATGCACATAGGCACTGGCGCGCAGCTCTTCAAGGCTCAATTCATGATATTCGGCCAGCCAGCGCAGCACTGAATCGGCAGAAACGTGATCCTGTTCTATATAAAGCTCGCTGCGATTGCAGGTGGAGAGGATCGCAGCTTCGCGGCTGTCGGTGAGTCGGCAGAGCTGCTGCAGGGCCTCAACCAGCTGCTCAGGCGTAAAGGCCACGCGCTCGCGGACGTCTACTGAAGCAGTCTTGTGGTTAATACCAAGTGCAAGGAAGGCCATTCAAGGTCGCTGATGGTGACGTGAAGCCGGCAATTGTCCTACTTCGCCAGATCCAGAACAACCACCCCCGACTATTGTCACAATTACCTGTGCCTATAAAGCATCCGCCGAGACTCGGTTATGTTTGACCGATGGCTTGTGTCATGATGATCCGACCGCAGGTTAGTCGTCCTCTTCCTATATGAATAGATCCTTTGCGTTGCTCCTCGCTTTTGCCTTCCTCGGCGGCTGCCAGTCCATGGCCCCCGTCTCGACGGACGGTACGCCACCGGTCGAAGACAGTTCCCCGACCCCCGAAAAGCCCAAGGTCTACGGCTCGTTCAGCGAGGAGACCATCTTCAGCCTGTTGAGCGCCGAGCTGGCGGGCCAACGCAATCGCTTCGACATTGCGCTGGATAACTATGTCACCCAGGCCATCAACACCCAGGACCCGGGGATTTCCGAGCGCGCGTTTCGCATCGCCGAATACCTGGGCGCTGACCAGCCTGCATTGGATACCGCGTTGATCTGGGCGAAGAACGCCCCGGACGACCTCGAAGCGCAACGCGCCGCCGCCATACAACTGGCACGTGCCGGACGGTATGACGACGCCATGATGTATATGGAAAAAGTCCTGCAGGGCAAAGGCGACACCCATTTCGACTTCCTTGCGCTGTCCGCGGCCGATACCGACCAGGAAACCCGCGCCGGCCTGATGAAGAGCTTCGATCGCCTGCTGCAGCGTCATCCGAACAATGGCCAACTGATTTTCGGCAAGGCACTGCTGTTGCAACAG